>NZ_JBFUFF010000086.1:0-29683 GCF_056403555.1 Rhizobium sp. P2_G2 | reverse complement strand
CGGCTAGCGAGCTTGGTACATTCGCTTATGCGCTGGCTATGGATGTCACTTCCCAGACCTCGATCGACGCTGCCATTGCCGCAGTTGAAGAGAGGACCGGCGGCATCGACATTCTGATCAACAATGCGGCGCTCTTCGATCTCGCCCCAATTGTTGAGATCAGCCGAGCGAGCTTCGACACGCTCTTCAGCATCAATGTCGCTGGCACCCTCTTTACGTTGCAGGCGGCGGCACGCTCGATGATCAAGCGCGGCCAAGGCGGCAAAATTATCAACATGGCGAGCCAGGCCGGACGTCGTGGCGAGGCGCTTGTCGGCGTCTATTGCGCGACGAAGGCTGCCGTGATTTCGCTTACCCAGTCCGCGGGCCTGGATCTTATTCAGCACGGCATCAACGTCAATGCGATCGCGCCCGGCGTGGTCGACGGCGAACACTGGGATGGCGTCGATGCAAAATTTGCCAGATATGAAAACAGGCCAATCGGCGAGAAAAAACGGTTGGTCGGCGAGGCGGTGCCGTTTGGCCGAATGGGGACCGCGGAAGATCTGATCGGGATGGCAATCTTTCTCGCATCCAAGGAAGCCGAATACATCGTCGCCCAGACATACAATGTCGATGGTGGTAACTGGATGAGCTAGTGGCTATAAGTCACGGAAGCCAAGTCCATTAGGATAATCAGAGCTGCCAGGATGAGCATCTCAGCTGCAACGAGTCAGGGCCACGTTCCGCACAAGGGTGCGTCGCAGTTGGCGCCGAAATTCGAGCACATCCTCACCACCGAACACAATACCTTCCTATGGCGCATCGATGATTACCCATGGGCGAATTCCCTGTGGAATTTTCACCCTGAGATCGAGATCCACCTTATCCGCTGCTCTTCCGGCACGGCCTATGTCGGTGACTATATCGGCGATTTCGGACCTGGCGACCTGACCGTGATCGGCAGCAACCTGCCTCACGATTGGGTTTCGCATATCGACAAAGGCGACAAGATCATAGCCCGGGATCTTGTCGTCCAATTCGATCCAGACAGGCTGCAACAAGCCGGGTGCCACCTTCCCGAGATCAAGTATCTCAGCAGGCTGCTTATCAGTGCTCAGCGAGGACTGAGATTCTGCGGCGCGACAGCGCAGCGAGCGGCTGATTTGCTCGAAAGTATTGGCGGTGTCACCGGATTGGAACGGTTGATCCGCTTCCTGCGAGTCCTGGAATTGCTGGCCTATTCCGATGAATGCGAAGTTCTGTCCTCGCCTGATTTCTCACCCAATCTCGACGCCGCAACGCTGGACACGATGCAGCGGGCAATTCTCCATATCCACGGCCATTTCACTGAGAAAATTCAACTTCCCGACGTCGCGTCTGTTGCCAATATGTCGACCAGCACATTCAGCCGGTTCTTCAGCAAGAATACCGGTCGCAGTTTTACCGACTACGTATCAAGCCTTCGCATAGGACGGGCTTGCCGGCTTCTGTCCGAGTCCGACACCGCGATCACGGATATTTGCTATCAAGTGGGCTACACCAACCTATCCAATTTCAACCGCACTTTCTTGCGCCAGGTCGGCAAAAGTCCATCAGCTTACAGGAGAGCCGCCCACGCAAAACACGTTTCCATAGAAGACAATACCCTCGACTGATCGCGACAATGCAACAATCGAGTCCTCCGGCGCAGGCAGATTGTGCACTCATCACCCTGTGATGGCGATCATGTGATCCCATTCTGAAATGCGAGAGACGCGGGGAAATAAACGCTTGCGGGATACTGAAAATCAAAAAACAAAAATTACAAAAAATCGAAAGCGTTTCGGGATTCGATGCGAGCCTTCGTCACCGAACCCCGAAACTAACAGGCATCACATTTCATTCGCGCGCTCCGCAGCCGGGAAGCCGACGTCCTTCATGACATCGTAGGGCACGGATTCGATCGAGCGCATCAACCGATATTCCGCCCACTTGCTGCGGATGAACGAGAGGAAGCCGGAATGCGGCCGCGGCGTGCCGGAATACCGGCCGGTAATCGTAACAGTCGTCATTTTCGTTGCCTTTCAAGGGGCTGGGGTTCATCTGACTTATTTAGTATCCGCCTGTCTTACATATAAGACAAACGAATATGCCTTATGCTAGTCTTCAAGGAAATTGATGAGACGGTCCTGGTTCGGGCCGGCACCAATGTCCCTGGCGATATAGTTCGGCAGGCGCGAGAGCTCGCGACGCAGCTTGGCTTGGCGGTGTTCAATCCGCGCCTGGCGGATGCGGCTTTCGAAGAAATCGGCAATTGCTGCCGTTGAGGTCAGTCTCATTGTCTTGCTCCTTTTGGGGTCCATCTGCTTGACGACTTGACTATCGGATTTATTTGATGTTCAATCAAACGAAATGGAATGATGCTATCGTTCAGATTTTTTGAAGGTGACGGTCATGGTCAATCCGCTTCCCGCTTCGCTTCCCATGCTTGAACTCGATGTGATGAGGACTTTTGTGGCGATTGCCGAGACCGGCAATTTCACCACTGCGGCGGAAGCGGTGTTCCGCACGCCGTCGGCCGTGTCGATGCAGATCAAGAAGCTCGAAGATACGCTGCGGGTCAGCCTGTTTCGCCGTGACGCCCGTTCCGTGACGCTCACCCATCATGGCGAAATCCTGCTCTCCTATGCCAAGCGGATGATCGCGCTCAACAATGAGGCCGTGTCGCGCTTCATCATGCCGGAAATGAGCGGCATCGTTCGTCTCGGCGCACCTGACGATATCGGCGAACTGATGCTGCCCGGCATCCTCAAGCATCTCTCGGAAACCTGGCCGCAGCTCGCCATCGACGTGACGATCGAATCCTCCGCCAACCTGCACAAGATGGTCGAAGACGGCCGGCTCGACATGACGCTCTACAATTTTCAGAACAGCGTGCGCGCCGATCCTGCCGAGAAGGTGATGACGGAAAAGCTCGTCTGGGTCGGCAAGCGGCATGGCCAGGCGCATCTCAAGACGCCGCTGCCGATTTCGGTCTGGGATTCCGGCTGCATCTGGCGTACCAAGGCGCTTGAAGAGCTGGCGGTGTCACGGATCGATTTCCGCATCGCTTACTTCTGCGGTAGCCATATGGGCCAGACAGCCGCGATCCGTGCGGACATTGCGGTTGCGCCGCTCGCCCGCTTCCTGGTGCAGGACGATATGGTTGTGCTCGGCGAGCGCGAGGGCCTCCCAGACCTGGGCACCTATGATGTCGGCCTTGCCGTGCGCGAAAATCCGCCGGCGCCGGTTGCCGCGGTGGCGAACTATGTCCGGACGTCGCTGGGTGACTATAGCCAGCAGCAGCCGGCTGCGGTGGCGGCTTAGGCCGTCTTCAGATCACCGCTTCGATCAGCCTGGGGCCTCTGCCTGATATGGCCGAGCGGAAGGCGTTTGCAAAACCCGTGACGGTGTTGGTGCGGACGGCTTCGACACCCATGCCCTCGGCGAGCTTGACCCAGTCGAGATCGGGATTGCCAATATCGAACATGCTGAGCGCCTTCGGCCCGCCATTGCCGGCGCCGACACCCTGCAATTCGTCGATCAACACGCGATAGGCGCGATTGGCATAGATGACCGTCGTCACATCGAGCTTTTCACGCGCCTGGGTCCATAGCGATTGCAGCGTATACATGCCGCTGCCGTCGGCCTGCAGGTTGACCACCTTGCGATCGGGGCAGGCAAGCGCCGCGCCGGTGGCGAGCGGCATGCCGCCGCCGATCGCGCCGCCGGGCACAAGGAGAGCGTCGAAGGGGGCTGCCGTTTCGAGAAGCTGGTAAGAACTGAAGCTGCTGGTGATGCCTTCATCGACGACGATGGCTTGGTCCGGCAGGAAATGGCTGACCACGCGGGCGATGTCGACATTGGTGAGCGGCCCGTCGCTGGGCACGGCGGATGGCGCAAATGGCGTGAGCCTGAGGGCCTGGTCGGTGCGAAAGGCCGCCGCGACAGCTTCCAGGGCGGCGACACCATCCTCATGCGGATGGGCAAGCGCCAGCACCCGGCAGCCCGGTGGCGTGAATTCACTCGGCTGGCCGGGATAGGCGAAGAAGCCGATCGGTGCCTGGGTGCCAACAAGGATCAGCGTTTCAAGGCCGGCAAGAGACTGCACCGCCTGGGCGGCGCGATAGGGCATGCGTTCGACCGTCGCGCGGCCGGCGCCGCGTTCGATGCGCGGCGTGAACGTGTCGGCCAGTAGGCGCGCGCCGGTCGCCGTGGCAATCTTGGCCGCTGCGGTGAGCCCACGGCCATGCAGGACGGCACCGCGCAACAGCAGCGCTGTCTTGCCGCGCTGAAGTGCGGCCACGGCAGCGTCGATAGCATGAGCGGCGACCTCAGGCGCTCTAGGGACGGGAAGTGGTCTTGCCGGGCCCTGTGCTTCGTTCCAGGCCGTGTCGGCCGGCAGGATGAGGCTGGCGATCTGGCCGGGCGGAACCTGTGCCGCCTGCACCGCCCGTGCCGCATCGGCGGCCACGTCGCGTGCCTCGCGCGACGAGACTGTCCAGTGGGACACGGTGTTGGCATAGGCTTTGACGTCGCTTGTCAGCGGCGCGTCGTAGCGCTGGTGATAGGTCGCATGGTCGCCGATAATGTTAACCACCGGCACGCCGCCCTTGCGGGCATTGTGCAGATTGGCAAGCCCGTTGGCGAGACCTGGGCCGAGATGCAGCAGCGTCGCCGCCGGCTTGCCGGCCATGCGGGCATAGCCATCGGCGGCACCGGTGACGACGCCCTCGAACAGGCCGAGCACGGCCCGCATGCCCGGCACGCGATCAAGTGCGGTGACGAAATGCATTTCCGATGTGYCGGGATTGGCAAGACAGAGTTCGACGCCGCAATCGACCAGCGTGCGGAGCAGGCTCTCGGCCCCATTCATCGGCCTGGAATCGACATCCGCCTCAACGTCTTTGCGCGCGTCCATCGACCGCTCCTCCCGTCCTGTCACCCAATTTGCAACTGTAGCGGATTTGGGTGGGGACGCCAGCCTCAGTCTTCTATGTTCCAGCCATGATGTCGCGATTGAGTGTTCATCACTTTGCTGTTATTGTTAGCCAAATTGATGGTCGTGGCTAACGGGATTTCGGGATGAAAGCGGCAGCGCGGAAACAGGAGTCGATGGTCGAGAGGCGCGTGCCTGAACTGGCCGCACTCGTCGAACCTACGATGAAGGATGCCGAGGAGCAGGGTTTCCTGGAGACGAAGGAGAGCCGGGTCACGGCGCGCGTGAGTGCCAGGATGATCGCCGCTGCAAAGGCGCGGACTGGCATCRGCTCCGATTCCGATCTGGTAAAATTCGCCCTTGCTCAACTGGCTGTCGAAGACCCGTTCAAGAAGGCGTTTCGCGAGCTGGAAGGTTCTATCGATCCAGGTATCGATCTGGAGTTCTGATTTGTCCGGCTTCGATTTTGACGCAGCTTTGCGCTGGGCGCGAAGGTTTCCGAACAGCGGTTTGGCGAGGCGATCCGGCTCTGCGCTTCAGTTCTTCGATCCGCGGCAGTTCGATCAGATTCTATTGCTCGACACCTCGGTCTACATAGATCGCCTGCAAGGCAAGATTTCTGCAGAACTCCGCCATTTCCTGGAATCGAATGCCCACAGTCACTCCACAATCTCACTGCAGGAAATCATGTTGACGGTCGGGGTTCTTGATCCCGAGGATATGCGCACAAGGTCAGTCGTCAGCAAGATTGGGGCACTTGTCGAATCGATCCACCCACATCGTCTTCATCAACCCGACATCGATACATGCGGGCGCGCCGCCCTGTTGGCTGGCACGCTCAGTCGCATTCAAGGCTATAGCAAGGAGCATCGTGCCCGGGCGCTCAGTGATTGCACGCTGTTCCTGCAGGCGCAGAAGCTCGGCACGACCTTGCTGACCCGCAACTACGCCGATTTCGATATTCTCCTGCAAATGATCCCCAGCGGACGGGTGCTATTCTATTAGCCCCGCTCGCGCCGCCGCCTGCGACCGCCGCCTTCATCACTGCCGGCTGTGATGACCTTGCGTTCCGGCAGGGTAACGACCTTGGCGAGTTCCGGAAACGCATCGACCTTGTTGGGCATGGCCATGGCGTCGATGAAGAGCTGCTGGAAATGCGGCTCCAGCGCGGTCTCGATCTTCTCGATCTTCTTGACCATACCCTCGATCTCGCGGCGATGGCCGCGATTGAGCAGCGCCATCAGCGCGCCGGTGCCGGCGGCATTGCCGACGGCCTTGACTTCGTTGAGGTCGCAATCCGGGATCAGGCCGAGCACCATGGCGTATTTCGGATCGATGAAGGAGCCGAAGGCGCCGGCGAAGCGGATCATGTCGACCTTTTCGACGCCCTGCTTCTCCATCAGCAACTTGATGCCGGCGTAGAGGGCGGCCTTGGCGAGCTGGATGGCGCGGACGTCGTTCTGGGTGACGGTGATGCGCTGTTCGCCGTCGCGCAGCAAGTAGGAGAAGGTGCGGCCGTTCTGGATGATGCGGGGGCTCTTTTCAGCCATCGAACCGTCAACGACGCCGTCCTCCGAAATGACGCCGGAGAGATACATTTCGGCGACGACTTCGATGATCGCCGAGCCGCAAATGCCGGTGACGCCGGTGCTGGCGGCAGCCTCTTCGAAACCCTCTTCATCTGACCACTTGTCGACGCCGATGACGCGATAGCGCGGTTCCAGTGTCATCGGATCGATACGGACGCGTTCGATGGCGCCGGGGGCGGCGCGCTGGCCGGAGGAGATTTCGGCGCCTTCGAAGGCGGGGCCTGTGGGCGAGGAGGCGGCGACGACGCGGTTCTTGTTGCCCAGCACGATCTCGGCATTGGTGCCGACATCGACGAGCAGCATCATCTTGTCCTGGCGGTAGGGGCCCTCCGACAGCGTCGCACCTGCCGCATCGGCGCCGACATGGCCGGCAATGCAGGGCAGCATATAGACGCGGGCGCCGTGATTGACCTTGATATCGATCTCATGCGCCCAATATTGCAGCGCGCCGGAGACGGCGAGTGCAAACGGCGCCTGGCCGAGCTCGGTCGGGTCGATGCCGAGAAAGAGATGGTGCATGATCGGGTTGGCGACGAAGACCATGTCGAGGATATCGCTGCGATCGACGCCATTCTCCTCGCAGACCTTGCCGATCAGACCGTTGACCGCTTCGCGCACGGCGATGGTCATCGCTTCGCGGCCGTCCGGGTTCATCATCACATAGGAGACGCGGCTCATCAGGTCTTCGCCGAAGCGGATCTGCGGATTCGACGTGCCGGTCGAGCCGATGATGCGGCCCGAGAGCAGCGACACAAGATGCATGGCGATGGTGGTCGAGCCGATGTCGCAGGCGATGCCGTAAGCTTCGTTCTTGAGATCCGGCCATAGACCGACGATGAAGGGTCGCGATGAATCCATGTCGCGATGGATGGCGGCGGTGACACCCCAATTGCCCTTGCGCAGGGTCTTCTGCACGTCGGGGATAATGTGCGGGGCAATCAGCAGGTCCTTCCAGCCCCAGTCTTTTTCGAGCATGACCTTCAGCCGATCAAGGTCGCCGAGCGGCTTGTGCATGTCGGGCTCGTCTACTTCCACGTAGCAGAGCTGGATTGCAGCATTGCGCTCGATAACCCGGTCGCTTGCAGCCTTGCGGACCACCTGGGCGTTGACGACGGTATCCTGCGGCACGTCGACGACGAGGTCGCCAAGAATCAATGCCGAGCAGGAGAGACGGCGATTTTCCGGCAGGCCGCGGACGCGGTCGTAGCGCTCTTCTTTGGCGCCGCGCGGGGAGATATGGTCGTTGGAGGAGACAATCTTGTGTTTGGCGAAATTGCCTTCCTGCACCTCGATCTGACAGCGCCCGCAAGTGGCGCGGCCGCCGCAGACGCTTTCGACATAGACGCCGAGCTTTCGCGCTGCCTCGAGGATGGGAGTGCCGACCGGAAACCGCCCACGCTTGCCCGAAGGCATGAACAGAACCAGCGGATTCTCGCTTGCGGCTTCGGCCATGATCGACTCATTTCCCGACGTGTCGTCGTAACGCATTCTCATGTCTCCGAGGAATCGACGCCCCCCGGCCTCTGTTCCGTTCCTGCCAGATTGCGCTTTCGGCGCAAACAACAATTGTCAAATCCCGACATGCAAAGATCACCCTGCGGTTTCGCGAGGGTGATCCCGATCGTTCAGCCATGCTGAGCCGCAGCAATTACTCAGTTGCGGCACCCGCACCCGTGCGCGCTGCACGACCGCCACGGCGGCCAGCCGGAGCGGCAGACGCGGCAGCGGTCGGCGATGCGGCGCCGCCTTCGGCGGGCTTGTAGTCGCGATAGGTCATGATCCAGTTCGAGCAATTGGCGTCGGTGCCGTTCAGCACGTTGGCAGCGCGGACGGCTTCCATTTCCTGCGGGCGGGTGGGGTTCATGATGGCCGAGGTCATGCCGGCGCCGATGACCATCGGGATGAAGCCGGCATTGATGCCATGGCGGTGCGGCAGGCCAAAGGAGATGTTGGAGAGGCCGCAGGTGGTGTTGACCTTGAGCTCTTCGCGCAGGCGGCGGAGCAGGGCGAAGACCTGGCGGCCGGCGTCGCCCAGCGCGCCGATCGGCATGACCAACGGGTCGACCACGACGTCCTCCGGCTTGATGCCATGATCCATCGCGCGCTCGACGATCTTCTTGGCGACGGCGAAACGCACGTCCGGGTCCATGGAAATGCCGGTCTCGTCGTTGGAGATCGCCACGACCGGAACATTATACTTCTTGACCAGCGGCAGGATGGCTTCCAGCTTTTCCTCTTCGCCGGTGACGGAGTTGATCAGCGGGCGGCCCTTGGCGACCTTGAGGCCGGCCTCGATCGCGGCTGTCACCGACGAGTCGATGGAGAGCGGCAGGTCGACGAGGCCCTGGACGATTTCGAGCGTCTGCACCAGAAGGCCCGGCTCCGTCTCGTTGGGGTTGACCGAGGTGACGCCTGCGTTGACGTCCAGCATGGTGGCGCCGCAGGCGGCCTGTTCCAGCGCGTCCTTGATGACCGTCTCGAAATTGCCGGCCTGCATTTCGGCGGCGAGCTTCTTGCGGCCGGTCGGGTTGATGCGTTCGCCGATGACGCAAAAGGGCTGGTCAAAGCCGATGACGATTTCGCGGGTGGCGGAGGCGACGATGGTGCGGGTCATGGATCTTCCTATAAGAGGTTCCGATGATATAAAGACTTCTTTATATCGTTATGTATTTTATGGCAAGCCGATAGGCGAGATGTTGGGGCCTATCGAACGGATTGGTCCACCAGAGCGTTGGCGGTCTCTTCCTGCAATTCGTGAAATTCGGGACGGGGCGTGCGCTTCCAGGGCGTGCGGCCCTTAAGGACGCCGGATTCATGCACGATTTCCGAGACGTATTCCTCCTGGCGATAGGCCATCACATGGATGCCGCTGACGCCCGGGATTTCCTTGACCTCGTTGATGATGTCGATGCAGAGCTGCTTGCCTTCCTTCTTCTGGTCAGCCGCGCCCTCCAGGCGGGCGATGACCGAATCCGGTATATGGATGCCCGGCACGTTCGAGCGGATCCACTTGGCGGTCTTGGCAGAGGCCATCGGACCGACGCCAGCGAGGACGAAGCATTTTTCGGCGAAACCGAGGTCGACGACCTTCTTCATATATTCCCTGAACATCGGTACATCGAAGCAATACTGGCTCTGCACAAACTGTGCGCCGGCCTCGATCTTCTTGCCCAGCCGATAGGGCCTGAAATCGTAGGGCGGGGCGAAGGGGTTGATCGCGGCGCCGAGGAAAACCTGCGGCGCTTTGGTGATCTTGCGGCCGGAGCGGAATTTCGATTCGTCGCGCATCATCCGCACGGTTTCGAGCAGCGACATGCAGTCGAGGTCGAAAACCGGCTTGGCGCCGGGCTGGTCGCCGGCCTGCACGCCGTCGCCGGTCAGGCACATGATGTTGGCAACGCCCATGGCGGCGGCGCCGAGCACGTCGCCCTGAATGGCGATGCGGTTCTTGTCGCGGCAGGCGATCTGCATGATCGGCGCATAGCCCATGTGGGTCAGCAGCGCGCAGATGCCGACCGAGGACATGTGGCAGTTGGCGCCAGATGCGTCGACGGCGTTGATGCCATCTACCCAGCCTTCGAAGATCGCCGCGCGCTTATAGACGTCTTCCGGATCAGCGCTATCGGGCGGGTTGAGTTCGGCGGTGACGGCGAATTCGCCGCGGCGCAGGACGCGTTCCAGGCGGCCGAGTGAAACATGGCCGGGGAGGGGATCGAGCGGCAGGTGCGCGCCGAGCGGGTTTTCGTCGATATGCACCATGCCGTTATGCGTCCTTCTTCATTGCTTCTTTTTCAGCGGCCGATTGTGCAGTCACCCGCAGCCAGGCAGAGGTTTCGCGCATAGACTGGTCGACCGGCTTCTGCACGTTCAAGATTTTGTCGCCATGCACCATGTTGCGCGAGCCTTCCCAGGCTTTGACCCAAACACAAGGCATGTTCGGCTCGACTTCGCAATTGCCGTTGGCGCGTACACCGCCGCAAGGGCCATTGCGCAACTGCTTCGGACAGTTCATCGGGCAGGACATGCCGGTCGAAGAGAGCACACACTGGCCGCACATGCGACAGTCGAACATCAGGCCTTTGACGCGCTTTTCGACCGCCTTCACCGGCCCTTCGACTCTGGCGTAGCCCAGCTTGTTCCAGATCGGATGGAGTAGCAGGAAGGTCTTGGCGAACTTGTCATAGAACCATTCGAGCGTGCGCGAATGGCGAATCGACCAGAGGCGGATCGTATAGCTCTTCGTCTGTCGACCGACAGCCGAGACGCCGGAGGGGACATAGGCCGTCGGCGGCTTCTTGTGGACCTTGAGTTCAACCATTTTCGCGCCCGCCTGCCTTCACCAATGCCACGAGCCGGTCGCGGTCATAGGCGGCCTCGAATTCTGCCGCTGCCTTGTCGGCCTCGGCTTCGAGATCGTCGGAGACCGGAACCGGATCGGCCTTGCGCCATTCCGCCAGATAATCATCGGTTTCGGCGGCGCCGGTGCGCATGGCGCACATGTCGATCGCTTCGGTAAAACGCACCGAAAGCTCGCGTTTGGCGTTCTGCCGGCCCTTCTTGACGATCACTTGCGCGGGTATGTCGCGCCAGTAGACGATGATACGATCTGCCATTCCCCGAACTCCTAAATGTGCGGCCACAATGGAACGAGAGGGGGCGTCGTTGCGCGGCCAGTCACGACGTCGCATTGATCATAATGCGACATGTTTTCCAGATTATGCAAGCGTGTAATTTGTCAGCTGACATAGCTGACGAAAGCATGCCAATAGTCGGGCAAATGCTCGAAGAAATAGGGGATGGCAAGTACCAAAGCATAGCTCACATAGCCGACGATTGCGCTGATCAGAGCGCCTATCACAACGCCGAGCCCGACAACGATGCCATCTCGTTCGCTCAGGCCCAACCCCATCAGCGCCATGGCGAAGGACGGGCCGATATTGCCGAACGGAATCGGCAGGAAAACGACGATCGCGAGCAGCAGGCAGAAGACGCCGATGACGCGTTCGAAGAGCCGGCTGCGTTGCGGCCAGGCGCGCGGGGTGATCAGCCGCTCGAGCTTCTCTATCCACGGCACGAAGCGATCGAGCATGGAAGAGAAGGCCTTGTTGTCGAAGCCATAGCCGTGCAGCCGCTTCGGCAGCCAGATGCGGTCAAGACGGGAAAAGGCCATCTGGAAGGTGATGAATACCAGCGGCAGGCCGAGAATGAATGTCGCGCCCGGCGGCAGGGGAATCATGCTCGGCAGGCAGAAGACGACGAGGAAGGCGCCGAAGGACCGGTCGGCCATGGCATCGGCAATGTCGCCGAGCGTGATCTTGTCGCCGGCATTGTCGGACAGTTGCCGCAGCAATTCCGATAGTTTGTGCGGCCTTTGCCGCATAGCGGGTTCGCGCCTGTCAAGCTCTTGGCTGTGATCCGACACGCGGGCTCCTTGATCGATATCCATACCAGCAAACGCCTTTCCCGCCGAGTCGTTGCGTTTTCGCGGGAAAGGTGGAGCTAAGATGGAGATCAGGGTGTCGTTATCAAGACCGGCAGCTCACGCTTCGATCATAGCCTTGGTCAGGTCGCCATAGCCGGTGAAGCGATATTCATAATCGAGCTTGAGGTAGTCCGCAGCCCATTTCGCCTTGTCCTGCAGGGCCTTGTCTTCGGTTTGGGCGAGATAGACGATCTTGGTATAATTGCCGAATATCATGTCGCGCAGTTCTGGATGCTTGTCGAGTTTCAGCGGCTCGATGATGAAGGCCTCGAATTGGCGGGTGATCAGGTCGGTCAGGTAGAAGACGCTGAATTCCTCTTCGCATTCGGCAAGGAATTTTTCGTTGCCGGTGAAGAAGGCGTAACAGTGCGGGCCGGCGATACGTTCGATACCTTCTTCCTCGCAGAGTTTGTCGATCTGCCCCTGCGTGCCGCATTCGGCATAGCCGATATAGATGCGGCGAAAACCTTCGGCCCGGGCTTCGGCAATTTTCTCGCGCAGGCCAGGCACGATCTTCTGCGGCGTCACATGCCAGATCGCCGGCAGACATTGCAGGTCGATGTGATCGAGCCTGTTCATCTCCTTGATGGCGAGCACTTCGCGGGCRATCGCGCCACAGGCGATGATTCTGAGCGCTTCGGGCTTGTCCTGGGTCTGGGGCGTGTCGAGCATGGCTTTATCCTTTGCCACCAATATAAGTCCGGCAATCGCGATTGGAATACTGGAAGCGTCAGAAGTCGCCGTCAAATCCGTCGCGCTGGGCAGAAAACCGCATAGGTCGTGTGAACCCGAGACCGGTAATAAGCATGCGCGTAGCGCATGCCACATTGAACAAATCTTCGAGTTGCGCGTTCAAAAAGCAGGCGATCAGCGACCGCGTCCCACCTGTCCGCAAAGCGCCCCTATTTCGTTCACGGGGTAGTTCTGCCCCGGTTCAGCCACTGTGATCGGAGAGCAAAATGACGACTGTTTCGACCAAGATCTTGATCGTGTTAAGTACCGTGCTTCTCCTTGCCTCATGCGCGAATACGGTGCGCGGCGTGGGCAAGGACATGACCAACACGGCCAAAGCAACCGATCATGCGGTTAAGCGTGCGGCAGACTGATCCCAACTTTTTCCAGGAGCACTATCATGAGCACTCTTTCGACCCGGATTGCCGTTGCCCTGATTGCCGTTCTGGCTCTTTCGTCCTGCGCCAACACGATTCGCGGCGCCGGTGAAGATGTCCATCAGACGACGCATGCCATCAAGCATGCTGCTCAATGAAGGATAGAAATCAGGTCAAATGAAAACCGGCCGCCCAGGTGGGCGGCCGGTTTGTCAAATTCCTGCCAACAAATCAGGCCTTGGCGGCGAGCATGTTGTGCTTGCGCTTGATGAAATCCTTGGCGGTTTCGACCGCGATTGCCGCGTCACGGCAATAGGCATCGGCACCGACGGCCTTGCCGAACTCTTCGTTCAGCGGCGCACCGCCGACGAGAACGACATAATCATCGCGGATGCCCTTTTCCTTCATCGTGTCGATCACGACCTTCATATAGGGCATGGTCGTGGTCAGAAGGGCCGACATGCCGACGATATCCGGCTTCTCGCGTTCCATGGCGTCGAGATAGTTCTCGACCGGGTTGTTGATGCCGAGGTCGATGACGTCGAAGCCGGCGCCTTCCATCATCATGCCGACGAGGTTCTTGCCGATGTCGTGGATGTCGCCCTTGACGGTGCCGATCACCATCTTGCCCTGCTTCGGCGCGCCGGTGGCAGCCAGCAGCGGCCGCAGGATGAACATGCCGGCCTTCATCGCATTTGCCGACAGCAGCACTTCCGGCACGAACAGGATGCCGTCGCGGAAGTCGATGCCGACGATGCGCATGCCTTCGACGAGAGCCTGGGTCAGGACGTCATACGGCACCCAGCCACGCGAGAGAAGGATATTGGTGCCTTCCTCGATCTCTTCCTTGAGGCCATCGTAAAGATCGTCGTGCATCTGCTGCACGAGTTCCTCGTCCGAGAGCTCGGAAAGAATGATTTCATCGTCTGCCATTGCGTTCCTCGTGAGATTGGTTGCGGGATTCGACCGCCCCTTGGTTTTCACTATAGTGGGCGGGGAGGCTTTGCAAAGCGTTTTCGAAAACGACGCGGGCAAGAGCAATTTACGACGGGCGCGCCGCTATCCGGCAAACGGATTGACGACTTTGATTCCGTTTATGATTTGTCCATGTTGGAGGTCTTCGGTATAGAGGATGTCGCAATTGGTCATCATCGCGGCTGCGACGATGGCTGAGTCCCAATAGGAAAATTTCAGCTGCCGGCGGATATCAAAAGCCAGTTGCAACAGTTCAGGCGTCTGTGACTGGATTGGAAATCGGAGCATGGAGATAATAAAGCGTTCGGCTTCGTCGGAAGATATTCGCGTTGGGCGCGTCACCTGCACATAAAATTCCTGCAGCACCTGTACCGAAAGGACGCAATCATTCTGGTCGAGCAGCGTTTCTGCGATCGTCTTTTTATGTAGGGCGGTTGGATCGGTAGCAAAGTAATAAAGAAGCACGTTCGTATCGATGAAACATGCGATCAAGAACGCTTTCGGTCGTGAAGTTCGTCGCGAGACAAGCGATCGTTTGGGTCGAAGCTCGTGACGCGGCTTTGAATTTCATGCTGCAGATGCCTCAGACGCTCGAATTCTTCCGGAGAAGCGCGTTGGCTAAGACCCGATGAAATGCCTGTCAGATATTTCTGGACCATAGCTGAAACAGACGTATTAAGTTCCGCCGCTCTTAGTTCGGCGCGGCGGTAAATTTCATCATCGATGGAAACAGTGATATTCATCATGGTCTCAAAATATCAGAGCCCGGGATTTGTATCAACGAACTTCGCCTGATGGCGCAAACAGACAAATGCGTCATTTCGTTTCCAGCGTAGACATTGGCGCATAGAGGATTGTTCCTTTTGCGGCATCCTTTAGGATCAAAGGAAACACAGCACTCGCCTCGGGCGGGCTCATCGTAAAGGAAAGACCATGGACCAGACCTCAGATCAGGCAGCCGGGCAGGGAGAAGGCGGCGGTCGCCGCGGTCGCGGTGCGGCCGCGCGGCGTGCATCGCGTGCGGGCGGCGGTCCGGGCGTGTCGCTTCCCTATATCACCCGCAAGATCCGCGAATATGAAGTGCTCGACGAAGAGGGCTTGACCCTCATCGAAAGCAATGCCGACCTCGTGCTCGAAGAGATCGGCATCGAATTCCGCGACGACGCCGAAGCGCTGGCGCTGTGGAAGGAAGCCGGCGCCGACGTCCGCGGAGAGCGCGTGCACTTTCCCAAAGGTCTCTGCCGCTCGCTGCTGAAGACCGCCCCGCCGGTTTTCACCTGGCATGCGCGCAATCCCGAGCGCAGCGTCCAGATCGGCGGCAAAGCGACCGTGTTTGCCCCGGTCTACGGCCCTCCCTTCGTCCGCGACCTCGAAGGCAATCGCCGCTATGCGACGATCGAGGATTTCCGCAATTTCGTCAAACTCGCCTATATGGCGCCGTCGATGCATTCGTCGGGCGGCACGGTCTGCGAGCCGGTCGATATCCCGGTCAACAAACGCCATCTCGATATGGTCTACAGCCATATCAAATTGTCCGACAAGCCGTTCATGGGCTCGGTCACCGCGCCGGAACGCGCGGAAGACACGATTGCCATGGCCAAGCTGGTATTCGGCGACGATTTCGTCGAGAACAATTGCGTCACGCTCAACCTCATCAATGCCAATTCGCCGATGGTGTTCGACGAAACCATGGTTGGGGCACTGAAGGTCTACGCGCGGCATAACCAGGCAACGGTGATTTCGCCGTTCATCCTGTCGGGCGCAATGAGCCCGGTGACGGTGACCGGCACGCTGACGCAGATCCTGGCCGAAGTTCTGGCCGGTGCTTCGTTCACCCAGCTGATCCGCAAGGGCGCGCCGGTGCTGTTCGGCACATTCGCGGCCTCGATCTCGATGCAGTCGGGTGCGCCGACCTTCGGCACGCCGGAACCGTCGTTGGTGTCCTATGGCGCGGCACAGCTCGCCCGCCGTCTCGGCCTGCCGTTCCGTACCGGTGGTTCGCTCTGCGCCTCCAAGGTGCCGGATGCGCAAGCCGCGCACGAATCGGCCAACACGCTCAACATGACGCTGCTGGCCGGCACGAATTTCTCGTTGCATGCCGCCGGTTGGCTCGAAGGCGGCCTTGTCTCGTCCTACGAGAAGTTCATGATCGACCAGGACCAGCTCGGCATGATGCAGAAGATGGCCGAAGGCGTGGATCTCTCCGAGAACGCCCAGGCATTGGATGCCATCCGCGAAGTCGGCCCGGGCAGCCACTATCTCGGCTGCGCCCATACCCAGGCCAATTTCCAGACTGCCTTCTACCGTTCGGCGCTGGCCGATAACAATTCCTACGAACAGTGGGAAGTTGAAGGTGCCAAGCGCATCGAGCAACGCGCCAACGCGCTCTGCCGCTCCTGGCTGGAACAGTATGAAGCGCCGGCGCTCGATCCGGCCATCGATGAGGCGCTGCTCGCCTATATCAAGCAGCGCAAGGACTCCATGCCCGACGCTTTCACCTGAAAGGGTCCCGAAGCCAGGGAGAGTGGCGGACGGTATCAGGTGGCCGACTGGATTCAGCGGGACGTCTGGCGCCCGCACTACAAGCCGCCTGGCCGGACATAATGGACAAGACAGAAGATAAGATCGAAGACATCCGTGCGGCGCTCGCGCCGCACGGAATTTTTTTGCGCGGTGTCGTGCATTTCGACGGCGATGGGCCGGCGATGACGGCGGGCGTACATGCGCGGACCGTGGTGCTGCTCGGCAATATCGGCGGCTCGATCTGGCCGGCTTTCCGCAGGTGGCGCTCCAGAGATGGCCGGAATGTCGCCGATCCGCTCGACACCTGGTCGGTCGAGATCATCCGGCCGGAGGCGGACAGAGTGGGCGGACAAGCCTATTTCCCGTCCGAAAAACCTTGGCAGCCGTTCCAGCAATGGGCGATGCGAGCGGAGGGCTTGAAAGCCTCGCCGCTCGGTGTGTTGATCCATCCGGATTATGGGCTTTGGCACGGCTATCGCGGTGCGATCGGCTTTGCCGAGAGGATCGGCACCGCGAGCGTGCCATTCGATCGTCATCCCTGCGACGACTGTCGCGACAAGCCATGCCTGACGACCTGTCCGGTCGATGCCGTGCAGGCGTCGGCTTTCGACGTTCCGGCCTGTCGAACGCATGTTCACGCGTCAGAGGGAAAGGCGGGATGCATGGTGTCCGGCTGCATTGCCCGGAACGCTTGCCCGGTCGGTGCACGCTATCGATATCCGGAGGAGCAGTTGCAATTCCATATGGCGGCGCTCGGCAGGATCTGATCGGCTCAAGCCGCTTTCACCTGCCTCTGACTCAATCCAATATGGATGAATACGGCGGCCAGCACCATCACACCGCCGATTACGGTCTGGCGGCCGGCCGTCTCGTTGAAGGCGATCCAGACCCAGAGCGGGGCGAGCGGTGTGTCGAGCGTCGAGATCAGTGCCGTCTCGACGGCGGGCAGGCGTTTTGAGCCGAGCGAGAAAAGCGTCAGGCCCGGTGCGGCATTGAGCAGGCCGAACAGCACCAGCAAGACGAAGTTCGTCATTGTGACATGCGGCAGATCATGCGCAAACGGCAGTGGCAGCAGGCCGCTGATGAAGGAGGCGATGCAGGCGCCGGGGATGATGGCGATGTGGCGGTAGCGACGGACAAGAATGATCGAGGCGGCCATGCTCGATGTGGCGCAGAGCGACAGGATATCGCCGGATACGCCGCCATCCATGCCGAAGCCGACCATTATCGCGACGCCGACGATAGCGATGGCGCTGGCGCCGATCGCATTGCGCGAAGGGATTTCGCTGAGGAAAATCCAGCCGAGCAGCGCCGAGATGAWGGGGATGGTCGCGAAGATCACCGAGTTGTGGGCAATCGAGGTCAAGCCGAGCGAGGATATGTAGCAGGTCGTGCCGAAGACATAATTAAGCACATAGACGAGATCGGCCCAGCCCATGCGGCGGAACTGGTTCCGCCAGCCGCGTGGGTCCATCACGATGATCAGAACCAGCATGCCGATGGCGCCAAAGATGCCGCGGCCGGCAATCATTGTCGGATAGTCGAGATTCATCAGCCGGGTAAAGAAGCCGGCGCTGCTCCAGGTGATGGCAGCTGCTATGACAAAGAAAAGTCCGATCTGGTGTTCGCGGCGTGCATCCATGCTGTTTCTACGCTGTTTCCGCTGAAGCCGAATCAATTGCCGGATGCGACCGCTGGCTGGCGACGATATGACCGATGACGGCGATGAAGACGATGCCGCCGCCGATCAGTGTAGTCCTGCCCGGTGTTTCGCCGAAGGCGGCCCAGACCCAGAGCGGTGCAAGCGGCGTGTCGAGTGCGCCGATCAGTGCCGTCTCGACTGCCGGGATCTTGCGCGAACCCCAGGCAAAGAAGGCAAGACCCATGGCGGAATTGACGATGCCGAAAAGCGCCATCTGGACGACCTGCACGCCGGTGACATCCAGCGGCTTGCCGAATGGCCAACAGACGAAGATGGAGAAGAAGGCGCCGAGGCAGGCCGAAGCCGTCGCCGACATGCCGGGATTCTTGCGCATGACGATGATCGACAGCGCCATGGTCAGTGTCATGCCGAAGGCGAGCAGATCGCCGAACCTGCCGCCATCACTGCCGTAGCCGACCATCAGGAGCACGCCGGTGATGGCAATGCCGGCGGCGAGGATGGCGTTGCGGCTTGGGATTTCACCGAGGAAAATCCAGCCGAGAAATGCGGCGAGGAAGGGAATGGTGGCATAGATCACCGCCCCATGCGCCACGGAGGTATGGCCGAGCGAGGTGATGAACATGATCATGCCGCAGACGGTGAGCACGATATAGAGGCATTCCGGCTTGCGGATGCGGGTGAATTCGCGGAGCCAGCCTCGACCGCTGATCAATATGACGGCGGCCAGCAGACTGAGCGAAGCGAAGATGCCGCGCCAGGCAAGCAGGGTGAAACTGTCGAGCGGAATCAGGCGCGTGAAGAAACCGGCCGTGCTCCAGGCGATCGCGGAAATGGTGACGAACAGCAGGCCGAGTTGATGGTCGCGGCGGGAAGGCATTGCAATTCCTTGAGGATGGCGCGTTGAACGGCGCCGGAATCGTTTTTAACAGGTTCCGGCTTGGGCGTTGGACAAAATATTCCGGGGCTACCCAAGGAATTGGCAGGGGCAAACGTCTATCCCTCAGGAACGGGTTGAAGGACGGATGCATTGGAGCTGGAATTGATCAGGAAAGCGTCCCAGGGCGACAGGCTGGCCTTTGGCCAGCTCCTGGAGATGCACTATGATTTCATCCACGCCGTGGCGTGGAAATGGACGCGCAGTTCCGCCGATGCCGATGACATAGCCCAGGATGTCTGCATACGGCTGGCGACCGCGATTTCCGGCTTCCGCGGTGATGGACGTTTCCGCACCTGGCTCTACACACTGGTGCTGAACGCGGTGCGGGATGGCGTGCGGAAAACGATGCGCGAGCAGCGCAAGACCGAAGAATGGAGCCTCGACCCCTCGACGCAGGGCGATCAAGGCGATGACGATGACATGCAGGAGATATGGAACGCCGTGCAGGAACTTTCGCCCAAGCAACGCGATGCCGTGATGCTGGTTTATTCCGAAGGAATGGACCACGGTGAGGCGGCGGATGTGCTGGGCTGTTCGGAAAGCACGGTCTCGTGGCACCTGCATGAAGCGCGCAAGCGGCTGAAGATCATTCTTGGCCGCGAAGTGGCGTAAGGAGTTGGCAATGGAAAACGAACTCGACAAGCTGAGCCGCATGACGCCGCCAAAACCTTCCGAGGCTGCGCGAGCGCGGGCCATGGCGTTTGCCATGCAGGCTTTCGACGCYGAAGAAAAAAATCAAGACGCCCCCCAAGGAAGCGAAAACGGCCGGCGTCAAAGCTCCATAACAACCCAGTTATGGAGAGCTATCATGAATGGAAAACTGCTTGCCGGTTCGGCGCTTGCCACGCTTCTGGTCGTGCCGGTCGCCGGTTACGTCGCCATCCACTCGATCAACAGCCGCACGGGTCTCGTGATCAACGAACCGGCAAAGCCGGGCGACAAGAGCGAAAACCATGTCGCCAAGGATGAGAAGCCGAAGACAGGTGAAATCGATCTCAGCGCCGGAAAGCCGGAGCCGAAACAGCCGGAGGTCGCTGACAAGGAGACTGTGGACAAGCCTGTGGTTTCGGAAGAGACGAAAACCAAGGCAAAGCCGGGGACGACCGACGATCAAAAGATCGACCAGGAAATGTCGGAGACGGCACAGCTTTCCTCGACCACGACGAATGGCGGATTGCGGCCTGATGCGAACGCCGGCGCTCAGGTCGAGAAGCCGGCTTCCCAATTGAAAGACAGCAGTCTCGCGACCAATGAAGCCGGCAAGCAGGACGAGACCGACAATCAGCCCGCCGCTGCGGCGCAAAACAATTCCGTCGACGCCGATGAAGCGGCGCGACCCGCCGATGCTTTGGCGGCATCGCCGACTGTCGAAGGCCGTGTGATGGCGAAGAAGATGCTTGGCGTGACCACCGATGACGGCATCGTTGGGCAGCCGCCACTGCTGCAGCCGGACACTGCCAACCGCTTCACTTCGAAGGATATCAACCCGGTTAAATCGGTGTCGAGCGATCCGGTCTCGACCTTCTCGATCGATGTCGACACGGCTTCGTACTCTTTCGCCCGCCAGGCGATCCTCGCCGGGCAGTTGCCGCAGGCAGACAGCGTGCGCGTCGAGGAGATGATCAACTATTTCCCCTATGACTGGGCGCCGCCGGCAAATGCCGATCAGGCATTCAAGCCGAACATCACTGTCATGCCGACGCCGTGGAATGCCAACACGTTGCTGATGCATATCGGCATCAAGGGGTATGAATTGCAGCAGCAGGAGCAGAAGCCGTCGAATCTGGTCTTCCTGATCGACGTATCAGGCTCGATGGACGAGCCCAACAAGCTGCCGCTGCTCAAGAGCGCCTTCCGGCTCTTGGTCAACAAGCTCAAGCCGACCGACACCGTGTCGATCGTCGTCTATGCCGGCAATTCCGGCGTGGTGCTGGAGCCGACCAAGGTCGCCGAAAAGCAGAAGATTCTCGATGCGATCGAAAGCCTGTCGCCGGGCGGCTCGACAGCAGGCGCGGAGGGTATCGAGGCGGCTTACAAGATGGCTGAAAAAGCCTTCATCAAGGATGGCGTCAACCGCATCTTCCTGGCGACCGACGGCGATTTCAATGTCGGCCCGTCGAGTGACGACGAACTGAAATCGCTGATCGAATCCAAGCGCAAGACCGGTATCTTCCTGTCGGTGCTCGGTTTCGGCAACGACAATTACAATGACGCGCTGATGCAGACGCTGGCGCAGAACGGCAATGGCGTCGCCGCCTATATCGACACGCTGGCGGAAGCGCAGAAGACGCTGGTGCAAGAGGCGACCGCGTCGATCTTCCCGATCGCCAAGGACGTGAAAATCCAGGTCGAGTTCAATCCGGAGAAGATCGCCGAATACCGGCTGATCGGCTACGAAACCCGGGCGCTGAAGCGCGAGGATTTCAACAATGACAAGGTCGATGCCGGCGAGATCGGTTCGGGCCATGAGGTCACCGCGATCTACGAACTGACGCCCAAGGGCAGCCCGGCCATGCTGGTCGACGACCTGCGCTATGGCGAGAAGAAGGATAAGGCGACCGACACTTCTGCCGCGAAGTCCGACGAATTGGCTTTCGTCAAGATCCGCTACAAGAAGCCGACCGAGGACAAGAGCAACCTGATCACCATGCCGGTCACGGCCGAAGAGTTAAAGAAGTCGGTCGACACCGCCTCCGCAGATGTCCGCTTCTCCGTCGCTGTCGCTGCCTTTGGCCAGAAGCTGAAGAACGAGGACCAGGTGTCCGACTATAGCTGGGACAGCGTGATGAAGCTCGGCGACAGCGGCAAGGGCGCCGATCCCTACGGTTATCGCGCCGAATTCCTCAAACTGGTCGAACTGGCCAAGAGCTTGAAGGGCGAGTGATCCCCGTTCCACTCTTCATCGCCCTTCATTGAGAGCCTGACGGCTCGGCCCTCTCCCTGGCTTGCCCTGGGGAGAGGGTATTTTGATTCATCCGCGCGGATGCGCCAGAACGCTGATGATGCGGCAGTCGCAGATATGGCCGTGGCCGCATTCCTCGATCATCCGCGACAGCTCTTTGCGCAGCGCCTGAAGTCGTTCGATGCGCTGGTCGACTTCCCTGAGATGGTTCATGGCGATACTGTCGGCCTGGTGGCAGGAGGCCTGCGGCTCGGCGGCCATGGCGAGCAATTCGCGGATGTCGTCGATCTCGAAGCCGAGTTCGCGGGCGTTGCGAATGAAATTCAGCCGGTCGACTTCGGCCTGGCCGTAGCGGCGCTGGTTGCCTTCGGTGCGGGGCGGTGCCTCGACCAGGCCGATCTGTTCGTAGAAGCGGATCGTCGGCACCTTGATGCCGGTTTTCGTCGAGAGTTGGCCGATCGAAATATTCATGATTTTGCCTCTTGAACCTCTAGTGGCTAGAGGTGCTAGCACTATTTAAGTCCTATCGAAAGGTTTTCATCATGGCAGCTTCCGAGGCAGAGAAATTGAAATACCGCATCGGCGGCATGGATTGCGCCAGCTGCGTGCAGAAGATTGAAAACGCCGTGCGTCGGCTCCCCGGTGTCGACGAGGTCGGCGTATCGCTGGCCGCCGGCACGATGACGGTGCAGCCCAACGGGACGCTGACGAAAGGCGCCATCGAGCAGCAGGTAAAGGCGCTCGGCTATTCGATCGCGCCTGCGACCGCGAGGAACAGGGCGCCGGTGCAGCCGCCTCGTCATGATCATGATCACCACGACCATCATGGCCATGACCACTCGGATGGACATGATCATCGCGAAGGTCACGATCATGGTGGTCATTCGCATGATCATGACCATGATCACGATCACGCGCATGCGGCGCCCGCCGCCAGCGAAGAAGCCGGTCATAGCCATGATCATTTCGATCTCGGCGATGGCCCGTGGTGGAAGAGCCGCAAGGCCGTGCTGGCGGCGATCACCGGTGCGGCGCTCGTCCTGACCTATCTTGCCCATCTCGCGCTGCCCTCGGTGCCGCAATGGATTTTCGTGCCGGCGCTTCTGGTCGGCCTGGTGCCGATCGCACGTCGCGCCTTGGTTGCCGCGATCACCGGGACACCGTTTTCCATCGAGATGCTGATGACGATCGCCGCTGTCGGTGCGGTGATCATCGGTGCGGCCGAAGAGGCAGTCACCGTGGTGTTCCTGTTCCTCGTCGGTGAATTGCTGGAAGGGGTGGCCGCGATGCGCGCCCGGGCCAGCATTCGTGGCCTGACGGATCTTGTGCCGAAAAGCGCGCTTGTCGAGCGCAACGGAAAGACGCAAGACGTGGCGGCCGAGGCGCTTGCGATCGGCGATATCATTCTCGTGCGGCCCGGTGACCGGATTGCTGCCGATGGCGAAATCGTCGATGGCACGTCGGCCATCAATGAGGCACCCGTCACGGGCGAAAGCGTGCCGAAAACCAAGGGCGTGGGCGAAAGCGTGTTCGCCGGCACGATCAATTCCGATGCCGTATTGAAGGTCAAGGTCACCGCTGTGGCCGAGGACAATACCATCGCTCGCGTCGTGCGGCTGGTCGAGGAAGCGCAGGAGAGCAAGGCGCCGACCGAGCGTTTCATCGACCGTTTCTCGCGCTATTACACACCCGGCGTTCTGGTCGTCGGGATTCTCGTTGCTATCCTGCCGCCGCTGGTGGCTGGCCAGTCCTGGTCGGAATGGGTGTATAAGGGGCTTGCGATCCTGTTGATCGGCTGCCCCTGTGCGCTGGTCATCTCGACGCCGGCCGCGATTGCGGCGGGGCTGTCGGCCGGCGCGCGGCGCGGATTGCTGATCAAGGGGGGCGCCGTGATCGAACGTCTCCGTCAGGTGACTTTGGTGGCGCTCGACAAGACGGGTACGCTGACGGAAGGCAAGCCACGCGTGACGGATATCGTCAGCATCAGCCGGCCGGAAAACAAGGTGCTGTCGATGGCCGCGGCGCTGGAGGCCGGGTCGAGCCACCCTCTGGCTGTGGCGATCCTCGCTCGCGCCAAGGACGACGGGGTTCCGGTCCCGCCGGCCAGTTCCGCCAAGGCGCTGCCCGGAAAAGGCGTGTCTGCCTCGGTCGGCGGCGAAGAAATTCTGCTTCTCTCGCCCAAAGCCGCCGCCGAACGGGTTGCGATCGAAAACGAGGTCCTGGCCCGGATCGATGCCTTTAACGGGGCGGGCAAGACGGTCTCCGTCCTCCTCGCCAATGGCGTCGTCGGCGGCCTTATTGCCATACGTGACGAACCGCGCGCCGATGCTGTCGCGGGGCTCAAGACGCTTGCCGCGCGGGGCATCAAGACATTGATGCTGACCGGCGACAACGAACGGACGGCGAAGGCGATCGGCGCTGATCTCGGCATGGAGGTCAGGGCCGGCCTGATGCCGGAAGACAAGCAGGCGATCGTGCGCGAGAAGCAGAAGCAAGGTTTCGTCGTTGCCAAGGTCGGCGACGGCATCAACGATGCACCGGCATTGGCTGCGGCCGATATCGGCATCGCCATGGGCGGCGGCACGGATATCGCGCTGGAGACGGCGGATGGCGCAGTGCTGCATGGGCGCGTGGCCGACATCGCCAATATGATCGCGCTGTCGGCCGACACGATGAACAATATCCGTCAGAACATCACGGTTGCGCTCGGCCTCAAGGCGGTGTTCCTCGTCACAACCATCATCGGCCTGACCGGACTCTGGCCGGCCATTCTTGCCGATACCGGCGCCACCGTGCTGGTGACGATGAATGCGCTCAGGCTGCTCGGCTGGAAGCCGCGCTGAGCACCCCGGATCAGGCCTTCGGAAAAGCCTTCTCCAGGCCCCTGGAGCGGGTCAAGCCATCACGAAAAGCTTCATAGGCGCTGTGCTGGGAGGATTTGGCCACTTCCATCAGCCGCATCTGCAGCCGTGTCGGCGCATTGTTGCCCAGCCATTCGCCGGCGCGATCGATTCTCAGCGTGTTGAGGAAACGGGCGCCGGCCTGTTTGTTGAGCCATAGCGTCAGGCCCTCGATCAGGTTTTCGTTCTGGATCGGGTTTTCCAACAGGAGCTTGAAGAAAGCCTGCTCGGCTTCGCCGAAGGCGGCGAATTTGTCGGCGACCGTGTCRCGGTCGGGGAAGGGGGCAGCGATCATGTCATTCCCATTTCATTGCATGCTTTTGTTCTTAACATGTCGTTATCCTGAAACCGGCTCCCACTTCCAGGCGACATAATCTAAAGCGGCGGCACATCGATATGATCCGGCGGCAGGCCGCGCTGGGCGCGATCCGCCATCATCTCGAAAGCCCGCTCCAGATGCCGTGTGAACCGCACCGTGTCGAACAGCGGCATGGTCTCGCGGTTGGCGGTGAGCTTTTGCCGGAGCAACTGTCGCCTTTCGGGATCGGTGACAAGCGACCGGACAAGGGCGATATAACCATCCGCGTCGTCGGCGACAAGCTCCGGCAGGCCGAGTGCGGTCAGCAAACTTTCGGAAACGCGCGAGGCGAAATGAGAACCGCGATAGGTGACCACCGGCACGCCGGCCCAGAGCAGGTCCGATGTCGTCGTGTGGCCATTATAGGGAAAGGAATCGAGCGCGATATCGACCGCAGGCAGGCGCGCAAGATGGTCGGCATAGTGTGCTTTCGGGGCGGAAATGATCCGGGCCGGATCGATGCCTTCCCTTACGATAGAAGCAAGGAAATTCTTCTGCGCGAAACGGTTGAAGAAAAGGATCCAGAGCACGGTTTTCTCGGTGCTTTTCAGGGTTTCGACGATCTGCCGGTAGGTCTCCGGCGTCAGCTTGCGCGTCGCATTGAAGAAGCCGAGCACGATTCGGTCGTCCGGCAACCCGAGCGCGGATCGCTCCGCCGCTATAGGGCGTGGACGGTAGAGATTGTCATTGGCCTGATAGCTCTCGGGCAATCGGCAGAATTTCTCGTGATAATAGGGTTTTGACGCGTCCGGCGTAACGATCTTGTCCGAAATGACGTAATCGCAATCCACGCCGTTGCCGCTGCCGGGAAAGCCGAGATAGGCGGCCTGCACCGGCGCCAGCCCGAGATTGACGAGATTCGGCCGGCTACCGTTGGTGTGGCCCTTGAGGTCGACGAGGATATCGATATTGCGGCTGCGGATCAGCTCGGCGGCCGCGTCGTCGCTGAGATGCCCGATCGGCACGAGGCCGGGATAGCGGCTCCGCATGCCCTGGTCCTTGGCGATGTTGGCGGCGCTGGTGAGGCAGAAATGCGTCACCTCGAAGCGGGTCGCGTCGTGGCTCAGCATCACGCCCTGGAAAAGATGCATGGTCGCATGCGTGTCGTAATAATCATCGGACAGGTAGCCGATGCGCAGCTTTTCGGCCCATCGATGCGGCCGGGGGTGGCGTCTGGCGCGCATGTCCGGCGTGACCGGATACGTAAGCGCGCTGGGGATCAGGCTGGCATTGATCGCCTCGTCCGTGCACCAGGAGACATTGTCGAAGGGGCTGTTGGCCTTGAGCGCGATGGGATCGCGCTTTCTCATACCGTCGAGCAGCATCGCCTGGACGCGGCCGATCTCGTCGAACAGGCAGCTTTCGAGCAGGACGCGATGATAGAGCTCTAGCGCCTGAGGTTCACGCGGTGCGAGCTTGATCGCACGTTGAGCGGCGCCATAAGCCTCTTCCAACGCCGAGTGGCGGATGAAGAGATTACCGGCAAGTAGCAGATAGTTGAGGTGATTTTCCCCCTTCGCTTCGCCCGCTTTGCGGTAATGCTCGGCCGCCTTAAGCTCGTTGCCGGTTTTGAGATGGCTTTGCGCCAACAGCACGAGCAGAATCTGCGGGCAATCCTTATGCGCGACCGAGCCGCCATGCCGTTTCAGCAGGCCGTGGAAATCGCCGGATTTGTATTTTTGTAGTGCATCCTGCAGCAAGGCTGTCATCGAGACATCATCCTTTCTCGGCGGCACCATTCCAGCCTAGCCTTGCCCGATCCTGTCTGCCGCAAGCGCCGGGCAGGGCAGGGCGGCTAACACAGTTGCGAATTCTCTCATTCGAGCTGACACCGTGCTGCTTTCCATCCTCCTGCCGTCCAATCGCAAGCTCGCCGACAGCCGCCGGTCGATCGAGACGGCGCTCGCCTTCTGCGAAAAGCGCGATGCGCTGCTGATCGTCTCGGACAATTCGCGCGATCCGGAGAAGCGCCGGCTGCTCAAGAATGTCTCGCCACGCCTGCGCTATGTCGAGCCGCCGGACACGACGCTGCATACCAACCTCCGCTCTGTCTTCGCCGCTGCAGAGACCGAATTCGTGATGATGATGGGCGATGATGACGAGTTGTTTGTCAGCCCCCAGGATCAGCCGCTCGATCTGGCGCGCGTGCCGCCGGAATGCATCGGCGTGCGGCCGCTGATCGCGGTGATGAATTCCGAGGGACGGGTGATGCGGGTCAAGGATTTTCCCATCCTCGACGAGACGCCCGGCGGGCGGATCATGCGCTACAACGACAAGGCCGGCGGCGACAATGCGGCCTTCTACAGCATTTTCCGGCGGAAACCCTATACCGACCTGATGCTGTTCTTCCTCGATCACCACCCGCTCAAGGCCAGCTATTGTGATTGGGCGCTGGCGAGCGTGATGTTCTCGTTCGGCCGCCTGCCTTACGATCCCGGCATTGTCTTCAAGTACAACTACCATCAATGGGATCGTGACGAGAAGGTCAACGGCCAGATCGAGGGTTTCTACACCGCTGTCGGCCTGCCGGTCACTGCACGGCGCTTCAAGCTGCTGCTGCTCTATCTCGATATCGTCATCCTTGCCCTGCACCGAGGTTCACCTCTGAACGAAGCGGGCAAGCGCGATGTGATGGCGACCGCCGGACGGCCGATTCTGGAAGGGCTGATGAAGACAATTCGGGAAGAGCCGGACTCTTTTGACGATCAGACGAAGGCCGAGGCCGAGGCACTGATTGCCGAACCAGATGGCGAGCGCCAGCTCACGCGGGCGATCGCTATGGTCGACCGCATCCAGCCCGGGCTTGCTGAGCGCTATCGCGCCTTCCACCGCGCCGCGATGGAAGGCTGAGACGAAAAGCTGATCAGCCGCGGCGGCTGCGGCGTTCGCGCGGAGCGGCCTGCTCTTCCGCGGTCTTGTTGCGCAGCGGTCCGATTTTTTCGACGATCGTCTCGAGGGTCGGGCGCGGGCCGGGCGTGTGGCTATCGACAGCCTGGCGGATGGCAGCGAGATGTTCGCAGGACGTGCCGCAGCAGCCGCCGATGATCTTGGCGCCGGCATTGAGTGCCAGATGCGCATATTCAGCCATCAGCGGCGGCGTGCCGGAATAATGGATCTTTTCGCCGCGGAATTCCGGAATGCCGCAATTGCCCTTGACGACGATCGTCGCTTCCGGGCTGGCCTCGGTCATCGACAGCAGCGTTGCCAGGATATCGGAAGCGCCGACGCCGCAATTGGCGCCGACAGCGATCGGGCCTTCGCCAATATCGGGCGCCACGCCATGGATGTCCTTCGGCGCCAGGCCCATCATCGTCTTGCCGGCGGTGTCGAACGAGCCGGTGTAGACGAAGGGCAGGCCGACCTTGACCGCGGCTTCGGCGGCTGCGCGGATTTCATCCGGGGCAGACATGGTCTCGATCCAGGCGACATCGGCGCCGCCGGCCTTGAGGCCTTCGATCTGTTCGGCAAAGGCATCGACCGCGTCTTCATAGGTGAGCGCGCCAAGCGGGATCAGCAGTTCGCCGGTCGGGCCGACGGAGCCGGCGACGATCACCTTGCGCGGCGCCTTGTCGGCAACAGCGCGGGCAATGCTGGCTGCTTTGAGGTTGAGTTCATGCACGCGGCCCTGCGCGTGGTGCAGTTTTAGCCGATGGCGGGTGCCACCGAATGAATTGGTGAGGATGATATCGGCACCGGCGTCGACGAAATCCTGATGCAGCTTGGTGATGTTTTCAGGTTTCGCCTCGTTCCACAGTTCCGGCGCCTCACCAGCCTCAAGCCCCATGGCGAACAGAGACGTGCCGGTGGCGCCGTCGGCGAGCAGGACGCCCTTTTCGGCCAGGAGATCGGAAAGCGGATTGGCGGCGGCGGTCATGGCAACGTCCTCGAATAATGAATACAGAAAGATATAAAGATATCTTTATGCGATGGCAAGAGGCGTGCCGTAAGAAACAGAGCACCGGCCATAGGCTAATCATGCAGTCAGGGCATCCAACAGGATAGGCACGGCCGGCAGGGTGAATGGTGTATGAACCAGTTAACCCGAATTGCTAAAACGACATTGTTGGCTGCCGACGATCCGATCAACGTGCCTTTGTATCTTGGCGATCAGCACATCAAAGTCGATCGGCTTGGTCAGATGATCAATGGCGCCGCCTTCCATGCTGGCAACCAGGGTGTTCATATCCGTGAGCGCGGTCAGGAAGATSAAGGGGATGTGGGAGAGCTCCGGATGATTGCGCTGTATCTCGGCCAGCAGCTGGTGGCCATCCATGACCGGCATGGAAATATCGCAAATGACCATATC
>NZ_JBFUFF010000085.1:0-30345 GCF_056403555.1 Rhizobium sp. P2_G2 | reverse complement strand
CCCTGTTACATCGCTTTTACGCCGGCTTCCAGTTCGATTGTTACGGCCGGTCGGATGCCCGGCCGGCCAGTAACAATTGGTCTTATGCTGCCAGCTTCTTCAAATAAGCATCCGCTTCTTCCGGCACAGCGAACCACGGGAAGAAGTCAAGCGGGTTGTCAAAACCGTTGGCGATGCGTTTGGCCAAGGACGGATAGGCCTGTGCCGTGCCCATGATGGTAAGCACATGCGGCGGAGGCGGCTGCAGCAGGGCGTTGGTCCAGCCTGTCACATATTGCGCATAATTCCAGTAAGTGTCGAAGGTCGACTGCATGAAGGCGGCATCGTAGGGCCGATCGCCACGAGCGAGGATCGCATCCATATAAGTCTTGGCCGATTTGGAGGCATTGTTCGAACCTTGGCCGGTGATCGGATCGTTGAGTACAACGGCATCGGCCATGCCGAGCACAAGCGCGCCGGAAGGCAGTCTGCCGATCGGCTTGCGCACCGTCGGGGCAAAGGCGCCGGCGAGGATGCCGTTGTCGTCGGTCAGCGTGACGTTTCGGTTGCGATCAGCTTCCCAGGGCAGGAAGGTGCGGAGAATCCAGAGCGATTTCGCCAGATGTTCGTCAGGCGTCTTCACGTCCTTCCAGCAGTCCATCGGACCGCCGGGGATGCCCTCGAACACCATGATGTCGCACGGGCCGTTCACCGTCAGCGCCGGGAAGACGAAATATTCGCCGACCGTCGGGATCAGGTTGAAGTTCACCGCCGAATGGTCCGAGCGCGGCAGCATGCCCTTGACATAGGTGAGCGCCAGCGCCCGCTGCGGCTTGTCGAACGGCGATTTCTCCGCATCGCGCTCGAAGAGTTTTGCTATGTCGCCCTTGCCGGCAGCGACGATGACGAGGTCGGAGAATTTCGCATAGTTTTCGAGATCGTCGATGCCGGCGTCGCGAATGGTGATCGTGCCGCCGCGGCGTTCGAACTCCGTCATCCAGCGCGGGATTTTTACACGCTGGTCGACGCTCTGCGCCGGCCGGTCGAGCTTGCCATTCCAGTCAATCGCCTTGTTGCCGGAACCATCAGGGGCCGGGACGCAGAAATTGATCGAATCGACCGTCGGGCATTCCGCTTCCCAGAAATTCAGCCCGATGTCGCGCTCGTTCTGCAGCGACGCGCCGAACATGCATTGGCTCGACAGAACCTTGCCGGTCCTGACTTCGTCGGCCGTCCGGTTCTGGACGATCTCGACGTCATAGCCGTTGGTGAGAAGGCCGCAGCCGAGCTGCAGGCCCGACTGGCCGCCGCCGACAATGGTGATCTTGCGCTTGCTCATGGTTTCGTTCCCTTGTTCTCGTTGGTCGATCAGTCCATCAGCTTCGGAATGGCCGGCACGTTCTGTTCCGGGCCCATGGCGGTGTAGCCGCCATCGACGCAGATATCGGTGCCGGTGACGAAGCTGGCATTGTCGGAAAGCAGGAAGGCGATGGCCTCGGCGACCTCTTCGGGATTGCCGGTGCGGCCGAGCAGATGGAAGGGTGCGGCGACCTTGTCAGTCTTCTCGCGATTGTCATGCGTGAGCTGCACCATGATATTGCTCCAGGTCCAGCCGGGCGAGACGGCGTTGACGCGGATGCCGTCCGGCGCCAGGTCCATTGCCTGATTGCGGGTGAGCTGCAGGATCGCGGCCTTCGAGACCGGATAGACCCAGCGACCGGTCTGGGCGACCCGGGCCGAGATCGAACCGAAATTGACGATCGCGCCTTTGTTGGCCTTGAGGTGCGCCCGCGCCGCCTGCATCAGCATCACGGAGCTGACGATGTTGATATCCAGCGCCTTCAGCCAGTCAGCGCGGCTAGTCTCCGCCCCGTTGTCGAGATAGGTGCAGGCAACGTTGACGAGGAAATCGAGCCGGCTGGTGGTCTCGACCGTTTTTGCAACGAGGGCGGCGATCTCGTCATCACTGGTGATGTCAGTCCGGATGAAATGCGCCAGGTCGCCGAGACGGCTAGCCGCTGCGCTACCGTCAGCCTCGTTGATGTCGGCGATCACCACTTTCGTTCCATAGCCGATCAGCGTTGCGGCCACAGCCTGGCCGATCAGCGTCGCGCCACCGGAGATGATCGCCGTCTTTCCAGTCAATCCACGCATGGAATTCCCCATTCTCTTGTCAGGATTTTTTTGCAGGCGAATGTATCGACTTCTAAATCACACCCGACGCGACCTGCGTCGTGGTGAAACCGCCGCCGACATAGACAAGCGGCTCGGCATTCACTCTGCCGCTCACCGTCTTGCGGACGCGGCCGATCAGGATCACATGCGTCGCGAATTCGACCGCCTGGTCGAGATCGCAGTCGAAACTGGCAATGGTACCACTCAGAACCGGCGCACCGGTTTCATGCTCCTCCCAGGCGCCCACCTGGAAGCGGTCGCCGGCGGCGAGCCCGCTACGGCCGGCAAATGTCTCGGCCACCGTCTGCTGCTCGCGCGAAAGCACATTAACACAGAAATTGCCGCTCTGCGGGGCGAATTGGCCGACCCAGGTGTCGCGGTTGATGCAGGCGATCACCGCGGGCGGCTCGACGGTGAGCGAGCAGACGGCGGTGGCGGTGACACCGCGCGGCTCGCCATTCGTGCCCCGTGTCGTTACGACGGTGACTGCACCAGCCACCTGGCGCATCGCTGAACGGAACTCTTCCCTGTCCATGGTCAAAACCTCCCGGACTTCCATTCGTTTGAAATTTAAAGTATGTTGATGTTCCGCTCGGAAGGCCGCTTCCGCAATCCAGATTGCGCAAGCCATTATCCGGATCCGGCAAGGCTTTCTCGATAGCGTGAGGGGACCCGATGCAGATAAAGCATGTGCCGCTTTCCCGTTTCGCCGCCGTCGACACACGCTCGCCGGAGGATGCGCGTGACGCGATCGGCCGGATTTTCTGCCCGCATTTCCTCAACCCGCTGGAGCGCGAGCCGAAGCTTTTTCACGCCCGGCATCACACGGTCGTGCAGGCCGATTATTCGGTGAATTTCGTCTCCTACGGATCGACGGTAGAGATCGATCCAGGGGAATTGTCGCGCTTCTTCCTGCTGCAGCTGCCGATCGCGGGCTCGGCCACGGTGCGATGCGGCACGCAAGTGGCGGAGGCATGCGCCGGCATCCGCGCTTCGCTGCTCTCACCGACGCTCGCCTCGCGCATGGTCTGGCACGAGGGCTGCGAAAAGCTTATCGTTCTCATCCGTCGTGAGGCTTTGCAGGCACAATTCGAGAGCCTGACGCATCAGGTTAGCCAGTCGATAGAATTCGATACTGCGGTCGATCTCACCGGTCCTGTCGGCGCGGCGATCCTGCAGCATGTACAAATAATGCTGATGGCCGCGGAAACCAGCGATCGGATCGCCGATGCCTACAAGACCACACTGCGCGATGGCATGACGACGCTGCTGCTGACGGGGCTTGCCAGCAACAAGACGGCCTCGCTGTCGCGGCCCGCGCCGGCTGGCGATCCGGTTGCCGTGCGCCGCGCGCAGGAATTCATGGATGCGCACGCGGAGCGCGCGATCGCCATGGCCGAAATTGCCGCAGCCTCGGGCGTGTCGTTGCGGTCGCTGCAGGATACCTACCGTAAGGTAAAGGGCATGACGCTGGGTGAGGGGCTGTTGGCGCTCAGGCTGGCGCGGTTCCGTTCCAACCTGCTTGCCCAGCGAGAGATCGTTTCGGTGGCTGACGCCGCCTTTGCTGCCGGGCTCGGCCATCTCGGTCGCGCCGCCGCGGCCTATCGCGACTGTTTCGGCGAAACACCGTCCGAGACGCTGCGCCGGCGGAAATGACAGGCGGACCGCCGACGGTCCGCCCATCTCATACCGGATCGCTCATTTTGCCGGATTCTTCGGGTCCCAGAGCTTTGTCTCGGATGTCTTCTCGTATTGCATGCCGTTCGGATAGCTGATCGCTTCGAACTGCAGGCCCCAGGGCGCCTGGAAATACATGATCGTCTGGCCACCGGCTGGACCGTCCTTGATCGGGATCGGCCCCATGCGGGTGGCGATGCCTTTCTTGTCGAGATAGGCCTTGGCGGCAGCGACATCATCGACATAGAAGGCGATGTGAAAGGCGCCGATGTCGCTGTTTCTCTGCACGATCGTCTTCTGGTCCGGCGCAGCATATTCGAACAGCTCGATATTGGAGCCGAAGCCGCAGCGCACCTGGGTGATCTTCTTGATCACAGCCTTGGAATCGACGCCGAGCGCGTCGGTCATGAACGTGCCCTTGTCGTCGGAAAACGGCCCGAAGGACATGGCGGCCTTGCAACCCAGCACATTGGTGAAGAAATCCACGGCCTTGTCCATGTTCGGGACCGTCACGCCAGTATGATCGTGGCCACGCAGGCCGGGCATCGAGTCTGCATGCGCAAGGCTGGCGCCGGCCAGCATGACCGCCGCAGTCAGGGACGTCATCAGAAGATATTTCATGGTCAGTTCCCCTTTCGTGATGCGGGCATGGCTTCGCCGATCGCCGGCGCCCGCAGGTCCGGCGCGGTAGAGATGAAATGCACTCGAATCACACCGCCAGGGCGGTAACTTCAGGCCGCGGCGTCGTCGACGGGGCTTTGCCGGTCGAGCCAGTCGGGGTCGATTTCCGGCAGCGGGATCGCGTCGAGAAGCGCGCGGGTATAATTGGATTTCGGCGCAGCGAAGACATCCTCGCAGCGGCCTTCTTCGACCACGCGGCCGAAGCGCATCACATAGACCCGGTCGCAGACGGCGCGGATCACCGACAAGTCGTGGCTGATAAAGGCCATGGCGAGGCCCATGTCACGCGATAGATCGCGCAACAGATTGAGCACTTGCGCCTGGGTCGAGACATCGAGACCGGAGACGATCTCGTCGGCGAGCACGAAATCCGGCTCCAGCAGGGCAGCGCGGGCAATGCCGACGCGCTGGCGCTGGCCGCCGGAAAGCTCATGCGGATTGCGGTCGAGCACGACTTTCGGCAGCGCAAACCGGTCGAGGATTTTCTGCACCCGCTCTTCCGCCTGCCGTGCATTGGCGGCCAACCCATGCAGCAGGATCGGCTCGACCAGGATTTTCCGCACCGAATGGCGCGGGTTGAGCGAGGCCATCGGGTCCTGAAAGATCATCTGCATGCGACGGCGTAGCGGCCTCATCTCGCCGTCGGGGAGCTGAGTGATGTCGCGGCCGTCGAAGCGGATTTCTCCGGCGGAGGCATCGACCAGCCTCAGCAAAGCGCGCCCCAGCGTCGTCTTGCCGGAACCGGATTCGCCGACAATGCCCACCGTCTCGCCACGGCGGATCGACAGGTCGACACCGTGCAGCACCTTGTGACCGGCGCCCCCGAATAGCCGGTTGGCGCCATAGGTGACCTCGATGCCGCGGGCGGTGAGAAGATCGTCTGCCATCACTTGATCCCGATCTCGGCGCGCAATTGTTCGAACACGGTCTGCGGCACGGGCTCAAGCCCGGCATTCGGCTGATCGTATCGCGGGCCTGCGGCAAGCAGTGCCTTGGTATAGGCATGTCGCGGAGCGGCGAGCACATCGGCCGTGCGGCCTTCCTCGATCACCTTGCCGGCATAGAGCAATGTCACGCTGTCACAGATCTGGGCGACGACGCCTAGGTCATGGGTGACGAAGATCACGCCGGTGCCATAGGCTTTCTGCATGCCGCGGATCAGCCGAAGGATCTGCTTTTGCACGGTCACGTCAAGCGCAGTCGTCGGCTCGTCGGCAACGACCAGTTTCGGCTCGAGTGCGAAAGCCGCGGCGATCAGCACACGCTGGCGCATGCCGCCAGACAGTTCGTGCGGGTAGGAGCGCAGCACGCGTTCCGGCTCGCGGATATGCACTTCCTCAAGCAACGAGACAGCGCGCACATGTGCCTGCTTGGCGGAAAGCCCACGACGCATGCGAAGCCCGTCGGTCAGTTGCGCCTCGATCCGCCGGCCGGGGTTGAGTGCTGTCTGCGGGTCCTGCGGGATCAGCGAAATCTCGCTGCCCATGATGTTGCGCAGCGCTGGAGCCGGCAAGGTGAGCAGGTTCTTGCCTTCGAAGAGGATCGTGCCGGCTGTCACCCGCACGGTACGGGGCAGGATGCCGAGCAGCGCCTTGGCGATGGTGGATTTGCCGGCGCCGCTTTCGCCGACAAGGCCGCGCACCTCGCCACGTGCGAGCGACAGCGCCACATCGCGCAGGATGGGCGCGCCACCATCGCGATCCGAAACTGCCGAGAGCCCGGCTATGGAAAGTAGCGTATCGGTCATCGGCGCATCATCGGATCAAGCGCCCGGCGCAGGCCGTCGCCGAGCTGGTTGAAGGCAAGAACGGTGAGGAGCAGCATCACCAGCGGCGCCACCATCACCCACCAGCCTTCGTAGACGATCTGGCGGCCCTCGGCGATCATGCCGCCCCAGGTCGGCGTGTCGGAGGAGACGGAGAGACCGACGAATGAGAGGATGGCTTCGACGATCACGGCTATGCCCATTTCCAGGCTGACGAGCGCCACGAGAACCGGAGCGACATTCGGCAGGATTTCGGAGATCAGGATTCGAAAGCGCGGGAAGCCGATGGTGCGCGCGGCGGTGACATAGTCCATGCTTGCCTGCGCCATGGTTTCGGAGCGGACGACGCGACAGAAGCGCGTCCAGTCGATGATGACGATCGCAGCGATCACCGAATGCACACCGGAGCCGAAGACCGCGACGAGCAGGATCGACAGCAGCACCGGCGGAAAGGCCATCCAGATATCGACGAGCCGCGAAATCACCACATCGACCCAGCCGCGGTACCATCCGGCAAGCAGACCGAGCGTGGTGCCCAGGAGAGCAGCGAGGCCAGCGGCGATGAAGGCGACGGTGAGCGCGATCTGGCTGCCATAGATCAGTCGCGACAGCACATCACGGCCGAGATCGTCCGTGCCGAACCAGTAGCCGGCTTCGGCATCGGCGAAGCCGGCCGGCGGAATGGTGCCGAGAGACAGGTCCTGTTCCAAGGGATCCTGCGGGGCGATCCAAGGCGCCAGGATGGCAAGGGCGATCAGGATCAGGATGAAGCCGCCACCGAAGATGACCTTGGGATCGGAAAGAGCAGCGCGCAGCAACTTACGCATGGCGCAGCCTCGGATTGAAGGCCGCGACCAGCAGGTCGACGAGCAGGTTGATGATGATGAACAAAGCCCCGAACACCAGGACGAGGCCCTGGATCAGCGGCAGGTCGCGATTGATCACCGCATCGATCGCCATATTGCCGATGCCCGGATAGGCGAAGATGCGTTCGATGATCACGGTGCCGCCGATGAGGAAGGTGAATTGCACGCCGGTCAGCGCTATGGTCGGACCGACGGCATTGCGCAATGCTTCCTGTAGCACGAGGCGGAGCGTCGACATGCCCTTGAGGCGCGCCAGCAGGATATAATCCTGGACCATGGCTTCGAGCAGCGCCTCCTTGAGTACGCGGGCAATGATCGCTGCCAGCGGCAAAGCCAGCGCCAGCACCGGCATGATCATGTGCGATGCGATATCGCTGAACTCGCGGAGGCGCAGCCGCATGAGGCTCTCGATGAGATAGAAGGGGGTGACGAAATCGGTCTGCACGGTCGGGTCAATTCGGCCCGAGAGAGGTAGGACAGGGAAGAAAACACCGAGAACGAGAACCAGCACAAGCGCCCAGACGAAATCCGGCACCGCCAGCACGGTGCCGTTGACGGTGTCGACCACAGGCTCCAGCGGCGTGCGCCGCACAAGCGTACCGACGATCGCGACAGCACCGCCAAGCAGCACGGCAAAGACCAATGCGGCGACCGCCAGTTCCAGCGTCGCGGGCAGGCGTTCCGCCAGCAGTTCGAGAACATTGCGCCTGAGCGAGATCGACGTGCCGAAATCGCCTGACAGGATGGCCTTCAGCCAGATCCAGAACTGGCTCATGATGGTGCCATCAAGACCGTAATGGGCGCGCATCTGGGCGATCTGCTCCGGCGTCGAGCCGGGCGAGATCATCATGGCGATCGGATCGCCAGGAACGACGCGCAACAGCACGAACACCACGATCGCCACGCCGAGCAAGGTGACGGCGGCGAGCAGGAGCCGGTTGAGGATGGAAAGGGCAAGCATCAGACAATAATTCCGCGCCGCGCCGGTTTTTCGGGCGGCAAAAGCGTAAAGAAGGCAGGGTGAAGCCACAAGAGTGCGCAAGTCAGGATATGCGGTGGCAAACCGTCAATCATTTTGGATCTCCCCACGACCTGCAGCGCTGTCACATATCGGCAAAACGTCGAGTTTGGCGGAGACGCCGGCCAGGGGCTCCCTCTTCTCCCCAGCGGGGAGAAGGTGGCCCGAAGGGTCGGATGAGGGGGCTTCCCGCGTGGGACGGCCCCCTCATCGCCTCGCATTCGCTCGGCACTTCTCCCCGCTGGGGAGAAGAGGGAGCAAGTGGCTCGCCCAGCGGACTTCCCATACGCGATAGCTTGCCACCGCCTGGGAGAGGCAATCAACTCGCCAAGCCGACCAGGCCAATCAAGCCTTCGCCACCAGCGTCGGCTGCAGTGCACCCGACACATTCGGCGTCACCTTGACCGACTTCTTGTAGAGGATCGGCTGCGCATATTGCAGCAGCGGGATCACATAGCCCTGTTCGGCAATATATTTGTCGACGGCCTTCCAGCCGGCGATACGCTTTGCCTCGTCCTTCTCGCCCCAGAGCGGCCCGATCTTGCTGTCGAGGTCGTCGGTGTTCCAGACCGAGTGCGGCGAGGGGCCGAACATGGCAAAGCCGGTCGAAGTGGTCGGGTCGCCGATCGCATTGCCCCAATTGTAGAAGGCGGCCGGCGCCAGCTTGTCGGCAGCGCGCAACTCATAATGCTTGGCGATTTCGTAGACTTCGATCGTGGCGTCAATGCCGACCTTGCGCCACATGCCGACGATCGCCTGGATCATTTCATAATCCTTGGGCTTCAGGCCACGCGTCGTCTGGATGGTGAACTTGGCCGGCTTGTCCTTGGAGTAGCCGGAGTCGGCCAGCAGCTTCTTGGCGAGCTTCGGATCGTGCGGCACCTTGATCGAGGCGTCAAAGGCTGTGTATTCCGGCGTCTCCAGCGTATCGATCGGCACGCCGTAGCCCCGGAGCAGCTTCTTGACGATCGCCTTCTTGTCGATGGCGTGGCAGGCGGCGAGGCGGACGTTCTTGTCGAGCATGACCTCGATATTGTTGATGAACAACATGCCGATGTCTGAGACTGGCTTGCAGACGCCCACGAGGCCCTTCTTGCCCTTCAGGCGGTCGTAATCCTCATAGGGGATTTCAAGCGTGATATCGGAGGAACCGGATTCGATTTCGGCGACGCGGCTGGTGGCATCCGGCACGAACTTGAACACGACGGTGTCGAAGGCCGGCTTGCCGCCATAATAATTCGGATTGGCCTTGAGACGCAGGAAGGCATTGCCTTCATAGGCATCGAACATATAGGGGCCGGTTCCGATCGGCTTCTTTTCGAAACCTTCCGCGCCAACCTTTTCGTAATAGGCCTTCGGCAGGACATAACCGGTGAGGAAGGCCATCCACATGAAATAGGTGGGTTCGAAGCGGACGACATCGCCGGTGATCTTGTTGCCGTCGACCTTGTAATTGTTGGCCGTCGACCAGATGAACTGGATCGGATTGCCGGTCTTCTCATTGGCGGCGCGGTTGAGCGACCAGACGACGTCTTCGGCGGTGAACGGCGAGCCATCGTGCCACTTGACGCCGTCGCGGACTTCCATCCACACCTTGGTCTTGTCGTCGTTCCAGCCCCACTTGGTCAGAAGACCGGGCTGGAATTTCAGGTCCGGACCCTGGCCGACATATTGATCGAAAATCGAGCGGTAGATCGCCTGGATCGTCGGATTGACAGCGGATGGACCGACCGTCGGGTCGAAAGACGGCAGGTTGACGTTGAAAGCGATCGTCAGCGTATTGGCGTCTGCGGCCAACACCTTGGTCGTGCCAGCAAAGACACTCGTCAAGAAGCTTGCAGCGCCCAGTTGGAGGGCCTGCCGGCGTGTAATATCGAACATTTCAGTTCTCCCTCGTTCCCCTGTTCCCCGACGCCCGGTTTCCTCCGCGGACGCCGCCGATCAATTTTTTATCGGAATGTTTTAATCTTAAAATTTTTGCAGATTGGTGGCAAGTGGATTCTTGCGCGACCCATCGCTGAAATGGAGTAAATTCATCGCTGATCGCGATCGGTCGCGAACAATTATATGCGTAAGCATATAACTGGAACTGAGTACATGCACGACAATGCAGCGCACACATTTGTAATTTGACAAAGACCGGCCTCGAGAAATATGCTCTTGCAAATGAATGACGTCAGACCTCTTCGAAGAGGCAAGGGGAATTGGAATGGCTGAGAGATCATTTGCGCGCGAGGTCGAGGACCTCAAGCTTGGAGAAGGCGACATCTTCCGCGGCGAGGGCATTCTCGCCATCACCAAGGCGCTGCTGCAATCGGGCGTTTCCTATGTCGGCGGCTATCAGGGCTCGCCGATTTCGCATCTCATGGACGTGCTGGCTGATGCCAAGGACGTGATGCAGGATCTTGGCGTACATTTCGAGACATCGGCTTCGGAAGCGGCTGCCGCCGCAATGCTCTCGGCCTCGGTCATGTATCCCGTCCGCGGCGCGGTGACCTGGAAGTCCTCGGCCGGCACCAATGTCGCCTCCGATGCGCTCTCCAACCTCTCCTCCGGCGGCGTCACCGGCGGGGCGCTGATCATCATCGGCGAGGATTATGGCGAGGGCTCCTCGATCATGCAGGAGCGCAGCCATGCCTTCGCGATGAAGTCGCAGCTATGGCTGCTGACGCCGCGGCCGAACCTGCCGTCGATCGTCCGCGCCGTCGAAGAAGGTTTCGAACTTTCCGAGGCATCGAACACGCCTGTCATGCTGCAGGTCGGCATCCGCAGCTGTCACGTCCACGGCCAGTTCGTCGCCAAGGACAACAAGCGGCCGGCCCATTCGCTCAAGACCGCGCTGGAAAACCCGGTCCGTGACGTCAATCGCATCGTGCTGCCGCCAGCCTCCTTCATGCATGAGAAGGAGAAGCTGGAGAAGCGCTGGCCAGCCGCCGTCGAGTTCGTCAAGAGCCGGGAGTTGAATGAGTATTTCGGCCCGAGCGAGGGTGAGATCGGCATCATCCTGCAGGGCGGCGTCTACAATGGCGTCATGCGCGCCCTGCAGCAGCTCGGTCTTGCCGATGTCTACGGCAATTCGTCCGTGCCGCTTTATGTGCTCAACGTCTCCTATCCGCTGGTGGATGACCAGATTGCCGATTTCTGCATCGGCAAGCAGGCTGTGCTGATGGTGGAGGAGGGGGCGCCGGAATATATCGAGCAGGCGCTCAACACTATTCTCCGCCGCCGCGACATCCAGACGAAGGTGTCGGGCAAGGACGTGCTGCCGATGGGCGGCGAATATACCGCGCCGGTTCTGGTCAAGGGCGTCAAGGCCTTCCTCGAAACCTATCAGCGCGTCCTGCTCGGCAACCAGCCGCCGATTCCCGACCCGTCGCCGATCCTCAAAGATCCGAAGATCAAGGCGCTTGCCGAAGTCGTGCCGCCACGGCCGCCGGGTTTCTGTATCGGCTGTCCGGAGCGGCCGATTTTCGCGGCGATGAAGCTGGTTCAGAGCGAACTCGGCGAGCATCATGTGTCGGGCGACATCGGCTGCCACCTGTTCTCGATCCTGCCGCCGTTCAATATCGGCTCGACCACGATGGGCTATGGCCTGTCGCCAGCCGCGGCCTCCGCCTTCAACGTCAAGGCCGACAAGCGCGTGATTTCGGTGATGGGTGACGGCGGCTTCTGGCACAATGGCCTGGCGACCTCGATCGGTAATGCCGTGTTCAACAAGCAGGATGGCGTCATCCTCGTGGTCGACAATTACTATTCGGCGGCGACGGGTGGCCAGGACATCATGTCCTCGCGTGCCGTCAATCCGCGCCGCAAGACCAACAATTCGATCGTCGATGCGGTGAAGGGCATCGGTGCGACCTGGGTGCGGCAGATCGACCGGACCTATGACGTCGCCAAGATGCGCGACACGCTGCGCGAGGCGCTGACCACCAAGGAAGAGGGACCGAAGATCATCGTCGCTTCCTCCGAATGCATGCTCAACAAGCAGCGCCGGGTGAAGCCGCAATTCGCCAAGGCGGTGAAGGACGGCAAGCGCATGGTCAAGGAGCGTTTCGGCGTCGACGAGGATGTGTGCACCGGCGATCACGCCTGCGTCCGTCTCTCCGGCTGTCCGTCGCTGTCGGTCAAGCATACTGATGATCCGCTGAAGGACGATCCGGTGGCGGCGATCGACAACAATTGCGTCGGCTGCGGCAATTGCGGCGAGGTGTCGGAGGCGGCCGTGCTCTGTCCGTCCTTCTATCGTGCTGACATCATCCACAATCCGACCGGCTTGGATAAGTTCGTCAAGAACCTGCGCAGCAAGGTGATCGGTTGGCTGCAGGCGCGCCGCGCTGCATCCCGCATCGTGTTTTCGGATTGAGGAAAGCCCCATGAACGAACATGTCTCCTTGAATGCCGACAACACCGCTCGCTTGGCCACCGACAAGCCGCTGTCACTCGCCGTCCTCGCCATGGGCGGACAGGGCGGCGGCGTCCTGGCCGACTGGATCGTCGACCTGGCCGAACGCGAAGGCTGGATGGCGCAAACCACGTCCGTACCGGGCGTGGCGCAGCGCACGGGTGCCACGATCTACTATATCGAGATATTGCCGGAGAAGGATGGTCATGCGCCGATCTTCTCGCTGATGCCGACACCGGGCGATGTCGATGTGGTCATGGCGGCCGAACTCATGGAGGCCGGCCGCTCGGTGCTGCGCGGACTGGTGACGCCGGACAAGACGGTGCTGATCGCCTCGACGCACCGCTCCTTCGCCGTCGCCGAGAAACAGACACCCGGCGACGGTATCGGCAATCCGGAAGTGGTGATCGAAGCTACCGATTTCGCCTCGAGGCGCACGATCGCCTTCGACATGGAGAGGCTTGCCGTCAAGAACGGCAGCGTGATTTCCGCCTCGATGTTCGGGGCGCTGGCCGGATCCGGTGCGCTGCCGTTCGGCAAAGAGGCGTTCGAGGCGACGATCCGCGCCGGCGGCAAGGGCATCGAGCCGAGTCTCAAAGCATTCAACGCCGCTTTCGATCGGGCACAGAACAAGCCACGCGACGAGGTGACGTCCAAGCAGGTGAAGCGGCTCGATCCGCTGCCGCAATCCGCCGGCCATCCGGCGCTCGACAGGCTCATTGGCCGTATCCGCACGGAGTTTCCGACCGAGGCGCAGCCATTGCTGTTTGCTGGCGTCAAGAAGGTGACGGATTTCCAGGATCCGGACTATGCCGGCGAATATCTCGACCGTCTTGGACAGCTTCTCGCGCTGGACAAGGCCAATAGCGGTGAGGCGAAGGGATTTGGTTTCACCGTGCAGGCGGCGAAATACGTCGCTGTCGCCATGACTTATGACGACGTGATCCGCGTTGCCGACCTGAAGGTGCGGCAATCGCGCTTCGAACGGGTGCGCAAGGAAGTCGGCGCCAAGGACGACCAGATCGTCTACATGACCGAATATATGCATCCGCGCATGGAAGAGGTCTGCGGCACGCTGCCCATGGGCCTCGGCCTCTGGATCGAGAGCCGGCCGAAACTGTTTGCCTGGCTCGACCGGCGCGTCAACAAAGGCCGGCGGGTGCAGACGGGTACGCTCTTCTGGTTCCTCAGCCTCTATATGGTATCGGCACTGCGCGGCCGCCGGCGCGGYACGCTCCGGCATATGCGCGAGAACCAGCATATCGATGCCTGGCTCAAGACCGCGACCGACCTCCTACCGAAAAACTACGACCTCGCCGTCGAAGTGCTCAATGCCCGGCGCCTGATCAAGGGCTATTCGGACACGCATTCGCGTGGGCTGTCGAAGTTCGACAGGGTCATGTCGGCCCTGCCGATGCTGGTGGCGCGCGACGATGGGGCGGACTGGATGAAGCGGTTGAGGCAGGCAGCTTTGTTGGACGAGAACGGCCTTGCGCTCGACGGCGCGTTGAAGACGATCGCCACACTATAATTGGCTTTTGTAAAGTCTCTCCTGTCTCAGAACCGGATTCCGCCAGAATTTCCGCTTATTCGGCAGGAAAATATTAACTTTTGCGCCAGGAAATCAGCTTGTTGCAAGCTTACTGTTTTAGAACAAAAGAATAGCAGGAGTTATCGACCTGCTCGCTGTCGCCGCCACGCTGCCGATATTCGGGGGAGCGGATCCGGCGTTCGGAGGACAAGATGGATTATGACTGGACGGGAGCGCGAACCYGCAGGCTCGCGCTGTTGAAGTGGACGTCTTTCCTTCTCGGCGCCGGCCTGCCGCCGACGCTGCTGTTGTGGCTGCACTTCGTGCAGTGACGCTCGCCGTCAATATTTCCAGCCGGCTTCCTTGGAGCATTCCTCCTGCGCGTCGGCATGGTTTTTTTCCCAAGCAGTGATCGACACCGAGAAATCATTGGCCTTGCCGCTGGCGCATTGGCAATAGGTTTCGAGCGTCTGCTTGCTCTGGCCGGCATCGGAATTGTCGTCGATGCACTGGTCGATTTGCGCGTCTTCGTCATTGTTGGCGTAGACAGGGCTCGAAAGTGCTACGGATCCGAGCAGGCTGGCGGCGAACAGGATGGTCAGCGAAATTTTCATGGCATATCCCCCAATTGATGCGTCGACCATCTGCGGGCGAGCGATTCCGACGCGGGCGGATCGTAGCCTGTCTTTGCGACAGTTGCTCCGACCATTTTTGGGATGTTTGAACCAAGCAACCGTCCGCCCCGTGAAAAAGGGTGGCAGGATCTGCTCGATAGAGGGTGATTGAGACAAGGATTGTGCTTTTGAAGTCGACGTCGAAGTAGTGCGTGTGGAATCACTGCCAATCCCGACTCTGAGTCTCTCCGCGGCCGGTTCAGACCATGATCCCGGCCCTGTATCCATCTGCTGATGGAAAATGAACGTCGAGGAGCAAGAAGGCTGCGGGGCGTCGTTTCCGCCCTGTGCCTGGCGGGGCAGCGATCCGCCTCCGGCAAGATAAGCTTTTACTATCAATATGTTCCCAAGGCTTTGCATTGCCGCAGGATCGCCGCGAAGCAGTTCGCCGGCAAATATTTGAATATAAGTCAATCACACATGCTGCAACGCAAGGGCGCAAGTCAGCCTCGCGCAAGCTTCGAGTGGTTAATGGGAGTTAACTTCTCTTAACAAGTTTTACCGCCATGCAAATCCAGACAAGCTCGAACAGCTACAATCAGGCCCCGCGGCCTTCCGGCCAGGAGCGAAAGTCCGCTGAAACCGAGGCGAACGGCACGTCGAGCCGCATTCGTCGCGACGACGCGATCACCGGTAGCCAGGCAGTGCTCAGCAATTCGCTTGCCGATGCGCTTTGGTCGATCCATCAGTCCTCCACGGTTGAGGACCAGCCGTCCTATGCGACGGTGGAAGATATCTATCGCGCCTACGCGAACTGACCCAGAACGCCTTTAGAAGTAAACGCTGAGCGCCGCACGGATATCCGCAAGCGGCGCTTTTGCATTTGTCCGGTCGAATGTCTGGCCGGTGATCATCTCATAGGCGTGGATGTAGACCTCCGATGCCTGGGCGACCARTTCCTCCGGAATCACCGGGATTTCATCCTTATAGGGATCGCAGCGCTCCGCCACCCAGGCGCGGATGAAGTCCTTGTCGAAACTCTGTGGCCTTGTGCCGTTGGCGAGCGCGGTCGGATAGGTTTCCGCCATCCAGTAGCGGCTCGAATCGGGCGTATGGATTTCATCGGCGAGGATAATATTGCCCGCCGCATCCGTGCCGAACTCATACTTGGTGTCGGCGAGAATCAGGCCGCGCCTGGCGCTGAGTTCCTGGCCGCGCTTGAACAGTGCCAGCGCGTGGCGTGTCACCATTTCCCATTGCGCTTCCGTCAACAGCCCGCGTTCGAGAATCTCGGCGCTGGACAAGGGCTCGTCATGGCCGCCGTCGAAAGCCTTGGTCGTGGGTGTGATGATCGGCTCGGCAAGCTGTTCATTGTCGCGCATGCCGTCCGGAAACTTGACGCCATACATGTCGCGCTCGCCGACCTTGTACTTCGTCAGGATCGAGGTGCTGGTGGTGCCGGCGAGATAGCCGCGCACGACCACTTCCACCGGCAGGATATCGAGCCGCTTGCCCACCACGACATTCGGATGGGGATAGGCGACGACATGGTTGGGGCAGATGTCGGCGGTCTGTTCGAACCAGTGGCGCGCTGTCTGCGTCAGCACACGGCCCTTGAAGGGGATGGCCGTCAGGATGCGATCGAAGGCGCTCAGGCGGTCGGTGGCGATGATGATGCGATTGCCATCCGGGAGATCGTAATTGTCGCGGACCTTGCCCTTGTAATAATTGGGCAGCTCCGGGATATGGGCATCGTCGAGCACAGCGGGCAGGGTCATCGGCACAACCTCTTCATGGGTTTATCGCCGCGATAAATCAGCGCCCCGGCCAAAGGTCAAGTGCCGCCTGGCTGCCGTCGAGATTTCTGGCGCAAGCTCAATGGGTGCTGAGCGTCTTCGGGCGGTACTTGCCCTTGCTTTCCAGGCTGAAATTCTCGCTGACGGCCGGATGCCTGAAGGGATCGCCGCTCTCGTCGATCACCAGATTCTGCTCCGAAACATAGGCGACATAGGCCGTTTCGGCATTCTCGGCATAGAGATGGTAAAAAGGCTGGTCGCGCGACGGACGAACTTCGACCGGAATGGAGTTCCACCATTCTTCCGTATTGGCAAATTCCGGATCGACATCGAAAATCACGCCACGGAAGGGGAAGAGGCGATGCTTTACCGCCTGGCCGATCTGATATTTTGCAACGCGTTCACGCATGTCCTTACCTCGTATCCACACCGTAAATGTGGTGAAAATCGATCAGGTTTCAAGACAAATCGCACTGCCACGAGCGCGTCATAATAGCGTTACAATTGTGGCAGCCTTATTGCCGGGCGGAACAATATCGTGCATTTTCCAATGCATGGCGTAAGAAGAAGAAAAAGCGACAGGCAGGGGTAGGGCGTGGTCAATCAGTGGGGTAGGGATGGCAATAGCGGCTCGGGCAATGCGAGCTCTCGCTCAGCCGCAGGCGTCGTTATTCCAGCAGTCATTGCGTTGATTCTCGGTGTTGGCGGCGGCTATGCCGGCGCCCGCTTGATGAGCGGCGTTTCGGAGACGGACATTGTCGCGCGAGACAAGCGCATCGCCGAGCTGAGCAAGACGCTCTCCGATATCAAGTTCGACAGTCAGAGCGCCCCTACCCAGCAAACCGTGTTGCAGCAGCGTGTCAAGGACCTGCAGAGCCAGGTCGACCAGTTGAAGCGAGAGAAGAACGCGTTGCGGACGAATACGGATCAGCAAAACGCAAAGGCGAAGGATGACGCGGCGGCCGAGATCGCGGCGCTGAAAAAGACGATCGAAGAGGCCGGCGACCTTTCCGGCGAGCTCACGCGCACCAAAAAATCGATGAAAACCTCCCAACTGCAGATCGTCGAGCTCAACAAGACCGTCGAGGACCAGAAGGCTGAGATCGGCAAGCTGCAAGCCGCGCAGCAACAGGCAAACGATTCCGGCAGCCCGGCGCTGGTGCTGCTCCAGGCCCAGAAAACCATGCTGGAGTCGCAGCTTGACGATGCCAAGAAAGCTGCGGCGGACATTCCCGAACTGAAATCGCGGATCGCCGCGCTCGAAGATCAGGTCACCAAGGCTTCGGATGATTCCGACCAGAAGGCTGGGCAGATTTCCGCATTGCAGAAGCAGAAGGACCAGTTGCAGGCCAAGCTCGACGCCGCAAGCAAATCCACCGATGCCGCCGATCAGCAGGCGCGAAAAATCGCCGACTTGCAAAAGCAGCTCGACGATATGGCGCAGAGCCTTGCCGCGCGTGACGACGATGCGCGCCAAGCCGACGACAGCCTCAAGGCTGCTCGCGCCGATCTTGAAAAATCACGGGACAACGTCAAGACACTGACCAAGCAGAACACAACGCTCACGACGGATCGGGACGCGCTTCAAAAGCAAGTCGCGTCGCTCAAGGATACAGTTGCTGCGCTGAAGACAAAGACACCACCTGCCAACGACCAGACACCCAACAACTCGACCGATAACGGCCAGGACAATAGCGGCCTGACGCCGCGGAACAGTGACGATGTGCAGAAGGCGGTCGCCGACCTACCCGGCTTCGACGGGCTGACGCCGGACAAGCAGGCCCTGCTCACCAATATGCTCGTCAAGGGCGCCTGCGTCACCGATTCGCTCAAGGCAGCCTATGGCCACGTTTCGCCGATTTCATTGCGCAGCCTTTTCCGCAACCTCGGCGGCAGCTGCTGAACAGGGAGGATAGAATGCGGATTTTGACGATGATCGGCTCAGCGGTTCTCGCGGCGGGCCTCATCTGCCTGCCGGCGAGAGCGGCCGAGGTCGAGAAGAACATCATGACAGGCGGCCCGACCGGCACCTATATCAAGATCGGCCAGGACATTGCCCGCCTCGGCAAGCAATGCGGCCAGACACTGAACGTGATCGGCAGCGCCGGCTCGTTGGAAAATTTCCAGGGCGTGCGCAACCGCAAGAACACCCAGTTCGGCATCGTGCAAAACGACCTGCTCGACTATCTCAAGACGTTCGAAGCCAAGGATAAGGATATCCAGCAGGCAGTGCGCGGCGTGCGCATCATGTTCCCTCTTTATAATGAGGAAGTGCATGTTCTGGCTGTGAGCTCCGTCGCCAATCTCGAAGGTCTTTCCGGCAAAAAGGTTGCGATCGGCGTCAAGGACAGCGGCACCTACCTGACCGCGACACTGATGCTCGACATTCTGCGAGTGAAAAACGTGCAGAAGGTGCTGCTCAATCCGGATCAGGCGCTGCCGAAACTCCAGTCGGGCGAAATCGACGCCTTCTTCTATGTCGCCGGCGCCCCGGCGTCGCTGTTCCAGAGTGCCGGTATCGATGCGACGAAATTTCACCTGCTGCCGATCAAGGAAGCGCCGCTGCTCGCTACCTATATTCCAAGCACTATTCCCGCCGGCACCTATCCGTTCGAGAAGGATGCGATCGATACCGTGTCGGTGAAGGCGGTGCTGATGACCTTCGAATATGACAAGAAGCGCAATGCCTATCAGCGCGACAGCTGCAAGGCGGTCGCCGATTTCTCCAGCCTGATCCTCAACAATCTCGACCAATTGCAAAAGACCGGCCATCCGAAGTGGAAGACTGTCGACCTGACGGCGCTGCCGCCGGGCTGGAAGGTCGGCGCCTGCGTCAAGGAAGGCATGGCGCTCGATTACAAGCCGACCTGTGCCGCTGAAAGCAAACCGGCCAGCGATGACCAGTCCGGCGATAACGACGACTACCTCAATCTGCTGAAGCAGCGGCTCAAGAAGTAAGCGCCCTGAGCCGCCTGTCGATGTAGCGCCTTTCGGATGCCAGGAGATCGAAGCTCCTGGCATCGGCATAGGCGGCAGCCGCACCGGCGGTGTCACCGGCGCGATCGAGGAAATCCGCCTTGGCGAAATGCGCGAACTTGTAGCTGGCGAGCTCGCCTTCGGTAAGCCGGGCGATGATTGGCAGGGCAGCCTGCGGGCCGTCGCGCATGCCGAGTGCGATGGCGCGGTTCAGCTCTACGACCGGACCGGGATCGGCGAGCCGTAAAAGGTCATAGAGCGCGACAATTTGCGCCCAATCCGTTCGGTCCGCCTCTGTCGCACGCGCATGCTCGGCCGCGATTGCCGCCTGCAGCACATAGGTCGAATAGGGTGGATGCCCCATTGCCTCATCGACCAGTTGAAGACCTTCCTTTATAAGATCGGCATCCCAGAGGCCGCGATCCTGGTCGGCGAGCAGGATAATGTCGCCACCGGCATCGAAACGGGCTGCCTCGCGTGAACGCTGGATCAGCATCAGGCCGAGAAGCCCATCGATATCGGGCGACGGCGCCGTGGAACAGATGAGCCGCGCCAGGCGGATCGCCTCACCGCACAGTTCGCTACGCAGCACCTGCGTGCCGGCCGAGGCGGAATAACCCTCAGAAAACACCAGATAGACGACGCGCAGCACGACGTCGAGGCGCTCGTCACGCTCCGCCCCTTCGGGCACGGCATAGACGATGCGCTCCTCTCGGATACGATTCTTGGCGCGGACGATGCGTTGCGCCACTGTCGTGGGCTTCGTCAGGAAGGCGGCCGCGATCGCCTCCGTCGTCAGGCCGCAGACCTCGCGCAGGCAGAGCGCCGTCTGCGCGTCGGCAGGCAAGGCCGGATGGCAGCAGACGAAGATCAGCCGCAGCATGTCGTCGGGCATCGTCTGGTCCTCGTCGGCTTCGGGCGCGGCTTCAAGCTCCTGCAGGGCCGACAGTTCAGGCGTGATCGCGTGAAAGCGCTTGCGACGCCTGAGCATATCGATCGCCTTGAAACGTCCCGTCGACACCAGCCAGGCGCGCGCATTGCGCGGCATGCCCTGCTGCGGCCAATGCTGCGATGCCGCAAGGAACGCCATCTGCACAGCCTCCTCGGCGAGATCGAAACTGCCGAGCAGGCGGATCAGGGTAGCGAGAACCTGTGGCGCTTCGCGGCGGTAGACGGCGTCGATCGATTCCATGGCTTACCGGTCCGGATCCGGGATGTCGTAGATCGGCCGCACCTCGATCGTCCCGAACCGTGCCATCGGGATGCCGCCGGCGACCTCGATCGCCTGCGCCATGTCGCGCGCTTCGATGAGGATGAAGCCTGCCAGCTGTTCCTTCGATTCGGAAAAAGGCCCATCGGTCATCGACATCCTGCCGTCCCTGACCTTGACCAGCGCAGCACTATCAGGCGGCTGCAGCGCCTGTGCCTGGATGAGAATGCCGCGGGCGCGCAAATCCTGATCATAGCTGATAGAGTCGCGATCGAGCGTCTTCTTTTCCTCTTCGGTCTGGTTGTCGAATGTGCCGGTCTCGAAGTGAACGAGGCAGAGATATTTCATCATGAACTCCCTTGGTTGACCGCCATAGTCGCATAGAAGACGCAGCTTTCGACAGGATGGAGGAAAAATTTCCCTGTCGGGTCGTGAAAACCTCGATTCTCCGTCCGGTCACTCATTGGTGACTGCGCCGCCGAACGTTGAGCAGGTAACGTTATGACGCGCACCCAGCCGCGTTGCAGAATGGAGATTTCGGTGCATATCAGTAGAAAAATTGCCGTTGCCTGCGTCCTGGCGCTCGCATCGGCGCATATCGCATCCGCTGCCGACTGGACACATTATGGCAATGCCCGTTTCGGCTATTGGGTCGATATCCCGCCCGGTTTCTCGCAGGTCGCCGAAGCCGAAAACGGCGATGGCGGCACATCGACGTCCCCCGACGGCCGCGCCGAACTGAGCGTCTGGGGCGGGTATATGATGAAGGACAGTTTTGCCGAAGAGGTTGCCTGGACCATCGACATGGACAAACAGGAGGGCTGGACGATTTCCTATGACAAACGCGCCGCAAAGGCGGCGAGCTGGTCGGGAACCAAGGGTGACAAGGTGTTCTATGAGCGCACCGTCGTCGGCTGTGATGGCGCAGCGGCCTATTTCAGGCTCGAATATGATCTGAGCGCGATCAAGGCCTATGACAAGATTGTCGGCAGACTGGTCAAGTCGTTGAATGGTTGCGGTCGATAGGCTGCTTCAGAAACGATCGAGGGGCGGTCTTGCCGCCCCTCGAAACATCTGCGCTCTGATCGCAATCGGTGCTCAGACCGAATAGTACATGTCGAATTCGACCGGATGCGGCGTCATTTCAAAGCGCATGACTTCCTGCATCTTGATCTCGATATAGGCATCGATCTGGTCGTCATCGAAGACACCGCCGGCAGTCAGGAACTTGCGGTCCTTGTCGAGGCTGTCGAGCGCTTCGCGCAGCGAGCCGCAGACGGTCGGGATCTTGCGCAGTTCCTTCGGCGGCAGGTCGTAGAGGTCCTTGTCCATCGCCTTGCCGGGATGGATCTTGTTTTTGATGCCGTCGAGGCCGGCCATCAGCATGGCAGCGAAGCCGAGATAGGGGTTCTGCGCCGGGTCGGGGAAGCGGACTTCGACGCGCTTGGCCTTCGGGCTGGAGCCGAAGGGGATACGGCATGAGGCCGAGCGGTTACGGGCCGAATAGGCGAGCAGGACCGGCGCTTCATAGCCCGGCACCAGGCGCTTGTAGGAATTGGTCGTCGGGTTGGTGAAGGCGTTGATCGCCTTGGCGTGGCGAATGATGCCGCCGATATAGAACAGGCAGGTTTCCGACAGGCCGGCATATTCGTCGCCGGCGAAAGTCGGCTTGCCGTCCTTCCAGATTGACTGATGCACGTGCATGCCGGAGCCGTTGTCGCCGAAGATCGGCTTCGGCATGAAGGTCGCCGTCTTGCCATAGGCATTCGAGACCTGATGCACGACATACTTATAGATCTGCATCTTGTCGGCGTTGCGCACCAGCGAGTCGAACTTGACGCCAAGCTCGTGCTGGGCGGCGGCAACTTCATGGTGATGCTTTTCGACCACGACGCCCATTTCGGTGAGCACGGTCAGCATTTCCGAGCGCATGTCCTGCAGGCTGTCGACCGGCGGGACCGGGAAATAGCCGCCCTTGATGCGCGGACGGTGGCCGAGATTGCCGGACTCGTAATCCATGTCGTCGTTGGACGGCAGTTCGGAGGAGTCGAGCTTGAAACCGGTATTGTAGGGATCAGCCTTGTACTTGACGTCGTCGAAGACGAAGAATTCCGGCTCGGGGCCGACGAAAACCTGGTCGCCGATGCCGGAGGCCTTGAGATAGGCCTCGGCCTTCTTGGCGGTGCCGCGCGGGTCGCGGTTATAGGCCTCGCCCGAGATGGGGTCGAGAATGTCGCACATGATGACCATGGTCGACTGCGCAAAGAACGGGTCCATATGGACGGTGGCCGGATCGGGCATCAGCACCATGTCGGACTCGTTGATCGCCTTCCAGCCGGCGATCGAGGAGCCGTCGAACATCACGCCGTCGGCGAACATGTCCTCGTCCACCGCGGTGATGTCCATGGTCACATGCTGCATCTTGCCCTTGGGGTCAGTGAAGCGAAGGTCGACGAATTTGACGTCGTTGTCCTTGATCTGCTTCATGATGTCTTTTGCAGTCGTCATTTCGAGTTTTCCCTTATTGATGACGATATTGATCCCGGCTCCCATCGGCCGGGCATTCCTTAGATGGCGTCGATGCCGGTCTCACCCGTGCGGATACGCACGACTTCCTCGATATTGGAAACGAAAATCTTGCCATCGCCAATGCGGCCGGTCTGTGCGGCATTGCGGATCGCATCGATCACGCGCTCGACGTTCTCGTCGGCCAGCACAACCTCGACCTTCACCTTCGGCAGGAAATCGACGACATATTCGGCGCCGCGATACAGTTCCGTATGGCCCTTCTGACGGCCAAAACCCTTCGCTTCCGTGACCGTAATACCTTGCAGGCCGACTTCCTGAAGGGCTTCCTTCACCTCGTCGAGCTTGAAAGGCTTAATGATCGCTTCGATCTTTTTCATGAGAAAATGTCTCTCCGCTTCTCCCGTTCGGCAGGTTCTTCCCGCCGGCCCTCTCGATGCACAGAACGTGCCAGATTTTCATTGCAGACAATGTTTTTGCTTGAAAATCAGCCAGACGAGGGCGATCATGCGTGAAATACGACAAAAAACCAGAGGAAAATTTGCAAAAATCGCAAAATTTTCGCTGGCGGATCAATCCCATGCCGGGACCCGCAAGGGGTCGACACATCTCAATGGCTACATGAGATCAATAATTGAGCATTTGCCTAATATTTGACTTGCACTGCGGCCACTTGGACAGGCGAGCCTTACGGACGGGCCGTTGCCACCCTCTCAGCCCCCGCCCGTCTTGCCATTATTTTGTGCAATGGAGGCACTCTTGCGCCTGATCGAACCCGAGGCTGTGGCGAAGATCGATGCTGCCACCATCGCCTCCGGAATCCCCGGCTATCAGCTGATGCGCGCCGCCGGACACGCCGTCGCGGCGACAGCGCTCAAGCAATGGCCTGGCGCAAAGCGTTTCGTCGTGCTAGCCGGGCCTGGCAACAATGGCGGCGACGGCTATGTGGCCGCCGGGCTATTGGAGGACAGCGGTGCGGAGATTGCTCTCTACCAACTGGTTTCGAGCCCGCCCGCAACGGAAGACGCACGGCGGGCGCTGCTAGACTGCGGGATCACTCCACAACCGCTGGCGATATACGATCCCACTCCGGGCGATGTCATTGTGGACGGGCTTTTCGGTGCGGGGCTGGCACGCGATCTGTCCGACGATCTCGTGTCATTGATCGATCGTCTCCGCGATGCGGCTTTGCCGGTGCTGGCGATCGATATGCCGAGCGGCATCGACGGCCGCGACGGCAGGGTGCGCGGCGGCGCGTTCCACGCCGATGTCACGGTCACGTTCATGGCGCTCAAGCCCGGCCAGTTGCTGCTGCCGGGCAGGGAACATTGCGGCCGGATCGAAATCGCCGATATCGGCGTCCCGGCCCGCTTGGTCGCTGAGCATGCAAGCGCGACCGATATCAATGGGCCGCACATCTGGGAGCAATACGCCAAGCCAAAAGACAGCGGCGGACACAAATATTCGCATGGCGCATTGGTCGTGTTTTCCGGTTCGGCAAGTCATACCGGCGCCGCCCGGCTGTCTGCCGCGTCCGGTCTGAAAGCCGGGGCGGGGCTGGTGACGCTGGCCAGCCCGACCGAAGCGATGGCCGTCAATGCCACGCATCTGACCGCCGTGATGCTGAAGGAGATCGACGACATTGCCGTCCTTAAGGACTGGCTCAGCGATTCCCGTCTCAGCGCCTTCGTGCTTGGCCCCGGTTTTGGCATCGGCGACAAGGCGAGAGACTTTGCGCTGGCACTCCGGGATCGCAAGCTGGTGCTCGATGCCGATGGCATCAGTTCATTTAGAGATTGCCCGGAGAAACTATTCGAAGCCTATTTCGCCGGCGAACCGCATCTCATACTGCCACCGCATGAAGGCGAGTTTGTCCGTCTCTTTCCCGACATTGCCAGAGACGAGGCTCTTTCGAAGGTCGACAAGGCAAAGCGCGCCGCCGAGCGCTCTCATGCCATCATCATCCTCAAGGGCGCGGACACCGTCATCGCTGCACCGGATGGTCGTGCCGCGATCAATAACAATGCACCACCCTGGCTCGCAACGGCTGGTTCCGGCGATGTTCTGGCGGGCATCTGCGGTGCGCTGCTGGCCCAAGGTTACCCGGCGTTCGAGGCGGCCTGTGCTGCCGTCTGGCATCATGGAGAAGCGGGCAACAGGGCGGGTAAGGGGCTGACGGCGGAGACCCTCGTGGATCATCTCGCCGTGTAAGGCGAGCCGTGTGAGTCTATCCAACCCATCTCCAATTGTCGGAATCTGCAGCTAAGAACGTCCGAACGCCCGCTTAAATAGCAGCACACCGAAGCGGATCGTCTTGTAATACCTGCATCTCGCGAGATAGAGGAGATCGCTCACCACGTTGGTTCGCTGTGCCGGGTCATGCAGGACCACACCACGATACGTGCCACCAGTTGCTTCTCCGAGATAGCCACGAATATCGGCCTTCCGGCTGTTGCAACTGAGCCATTCCTTAAACTCGTCCGCTGCTTCCTGCTCGTCGAAAGCGACAGTCGAATACCAGATGTCGCTCCCGCCGATTTTCCAGGCATTCCGCCTCACAAGCGCGACCTGCCATCGTTCGCCGACCATGACGAATATGTCCCGCGGTTGGAGTGAATAAAACCGAAAGACGAATGCCGCCAAGGGCCTACTCCGCCGCCACCTTCCTGATCGGCCGCCGCTCCAGAAGCTCCTTCAGGAACTGGCCGGTATAGGAGCGCTTCTCCTTGATCACCTGCTCCGGCGTGCCTTCGGCGATGATCTCGCCGCCGCCGTCACCACCCTCGGGGCCAAAGTCGATGATCCAGTCGGCGGTCTTTATGACTTCGAGATTGTGCTCGATGACCACTACGGAATTGCCCTGATTGACCAGTTCGTGCAGCATTTCCAGGAGTTTGACCACGTCGTGGAAATGCAGACCGGTGGTCGGCTCGTCGAGGATATAGAGCGTGCGGCCGGTCGATTTCTTCGACAGTTCCTTGGCGAGCTTGACGCGCTGCGCTTCACCGCCCGACAGCGTGTTGGCCTGCTGGCCGACCTTGATATAGCCGAGGCCGACTTCGCGCAGCGAGATCAGCTTGTCGCGCACCGCCGGCACGGCGGCGAAGAAATCGCAGCCTTCCTCGACCGTCATGTCGAGCACATCGGAAATCGACTTGCCCTTGAACTGCACTTCCAGCGTCTCGCGATTGTAGCGCTTGCCGTGGCAGACATCGCAGGTGACGTAGACGTCCGGCAGGAAGTGCATTTCGATCTTGATGACGCCGTCGCCCTGGCAGGCCTCGCAGCGGCCGCCCTTGACGTTGAACGAGAAACGGCCGGGCTGGTAGCCGCGTGTCTTGGCTTCCGGCAGGCCGGCAAACCAGTCGCGGATCGGCGTGAAGGCGCCAGTATAGGTGGCCGGATTGGAGCGCGGCGTGCGGCCGATCGGCGACTGGTCGATGTCGATCACCTTGTCGATATGCTCGAAACCGTCGATCCGGTCGTGATCCGCCGCATTCTCGCGCGCGCCCATGATGCGGCGTGCGGCAGCTTTGTAGAGCGTCTCGATCAGGAAGGTGGACTTGCCGCCGCCGGAAACGCCCGTCACCGCCGTGAACACGCCGAGCGGGATCGAGGTGGTGACATTCTTGAGATTGTTGGCGCGCGCGCCAAGAACCTTGATTTCCTTGCCCTTCTTCGGCTTGCGCCGTTCGTCCGGCACGGGCACGCCGAGTTCGCCGGAGAGATATTTGCCGGTCAGCGAGTCCTCATTGGCCATGATGTCGGCCGGCGTGCCTTCGGCGATAACTTGGCCGCCATGGATGCCGGCCGCAGGGCCGATATCGACGACATGGTCGGCCGTCATGATTGCGTCCTCGTCATGCTCGACGACGATCACCGTGTTGCCGATGTCGCGCAGATGCTTGAGTGTCTCGAGCAGCCGCGCATTATCACGCTGATGCAGGCCGATCGACGGCTCGTCGAGCACGTAGAGCACTCCCGTGAGGCCGGAACCGATTTGCGACGCCAGCCGGATGCGCTGGCTTTCGCCGCCGGAAAGCGTGCCGGAATTGCGCGACAGGCTGAGATATTCGAGGCCGACATCGTTCAAAAATTTCAGCCGGTCGCGGATCTCCTTGAGGATGCGGACGGCGATCTCATTCTGCTTGGCATTGAATGTCTCCGGCAACGTGTCGAACCAGGCACCGGCCACCTTGATCGACATGTTCGACACTTGGCTGATATGCAGCTTGTTGATTTTGACGGCCAAGGCCTCCGGCTTCAGACGAAAACCGTTGCAGGTCGGGCAGGGGGCGGCGCTCATGAAGCGCTCGATATCCTCGCGCGACCAGGCGGAATCGGTCTCCTTCCAACGGCGCTCAAGGTTCGGGATGATGCCTTCGAAGTTCTTGGTGGTCTGGTATGAGCGGGCGCCGTCGGCATAGTTGAAGGTGATTTCGCGTGTTCCCGTACCGTTCAATACGGCATCCTGCGCTTCCGCCGAAAGGTCGCTCCAGCGCGATGAGAGCTTGAAGCCATAGGCTTTGCCCAATGCTTCGAGCGTCTGCGCATAGTAGGGCGAGGAGGATTTTGCCCACGGTGCCACGGCGCCGTCACGCAAGGTGCGATGCGCTTCCGGCACGATGAGATCCGGATCGATCTTCTGCTGCGAGCCCAGGCCATCGCAGGCCGGGCAGGCGCCGAAGGGATTATTGAACGAGAAAAGCCGCGGCTCGATTTCCGGTATGGTGAAGCCGGAGACCGGGCAGGCAAATTTTTCCGAGAACATCACCCGTTCATGCGTCTCGTTCAGCGACTTGTTGGCCGAACCGCCTTCTGCGGTCTCTTCCGGCGGCAACGGCTTGTCGGCGAATTCAGCGATCGCCAGGCCATCGGCGAGACGCAGGCAAGTCTCGAGGCTATCGGCAAGGCGGGCAGCCATGTCCGGCCGGACGACAATGCGGTCGACCACCACGTCGATGTCATGCTTGTATTTCTTGTCGAGCGTCGGCGCTTCGGCGATCTCGTAGAACTGGCCGTCGACCTTGACCCGCTGAAAGCCCTTCTTCATCAGCTCGGCGAGTTCTTTCTTGTACTCGCCCTTACGGCCGCGGACGAGCGGCGCCAGGATATAGAGGCGGGTTCCCTCGGCGAAGGCGAGCACCCGATCGACCATCTGGCTGACCGTCTGGCTCTCGATCGGCAGGCCGGTCGCGGGCGAATAGGGCACGCCGACGCGGGCGAAAAGCAGGCGCATATAGTCGTAAATCTCGGTGACCGTGCCGACCGTCGAGCGCGGATTGCGCGACGTTGTCTTCTGCTCGATCGAGATCGCCGGCGACAGGCCGTCGATCTGGTCGACATCCGGCTTCTGCATCATTTCCAGGAATTGACGCGCATAGGCCGACAGGCTCTCGACATAGCGCCGCTGGCCCTCGGCATAGATCGTGTCGAAGGCAAGCGACGACTTGCCTGAACCGGACAGACCGGTCATAACGATCAGGCTGTTGCGCGGCAGATCGAGATCGATGTTCTTGAGATTGTGCTCGCGCGCACCGCGTATGGAAATGGTCTTGAGTTCGCTCATCGTCTCTGCTTTACGCCCTGTGATCCGTCCTTATACGCTATCGCGCACCAACCAACGTCGCTATCATGCGAAAATCCCGCTTTTCCACAATCGCGACGCCGTTGACAAACATCGCGGAAGTCTATAGAACAAAAACAGAACGAATGGAAGCCCCGAAATTCTGTGGATTGGAGATAGTGAGGGGCGCATTGGTTCAGTCAAACGGCTAAAGTCGGCGAACTCAAGGCTCCCGGCGCGTGTGGCGTCGTTATGTGGACAGGATATTGGTATGGCGGGCAGTGTAAACAAGGTCATTCTCATTGGCAATGTCGGTGCGGATCCGGAAATCCGTCGCACCCAGGACGGCCGGCCGATCGCCAATCTCCGGATTGCCACGTCCGAGCAGTGGCGCGACAAGAATTCCGGCGAACGGCGCGAAAAGACCGAATGGCATACGGTTGTGGTGTTCAACGAGGGCCTCTGCAAGGTCGTCGAGCAATATGTGAAGAAGGGCGCGAAGCTCTATATTGAAGGCGCATTGCAGACCAGAAAATGGCAGGATCAAACCGGCAACGATCGTTATTCCACGGAAATCGTGCTGCAAGGCTTCAGTTCGGTGCTGACCATGCTCGACGGCCGTGGCGAAGGCGGCGGTCGCGGGCAGGCCGGCTATGACGATTATGATGCCGGCAGTCCCGGCTATGACAACAACAGCCGGCCGAGCCAGCCGGCGCGATCGCCCTCGAACCAGAGCAGAGGTGCGCAGAGCGCGCCGTCCTTCTCGCGCGATATGGACGACGATATTCCGTTCTGATCCGAGTCTTTCGTCTTGTCGCAGGTTCTTGTCGGAAAACCGTGGGACACCTTTCCGGAACCTGCTTGGACTGACGTCCGGCACGGCCCGTCTGACTATGGGCCGGTGTAATAGGTCATGATCGCGCGATAGCCGTCGATGACGAATTGCACGGCAAGTGCCGAAAGCAGCACACCGAGGAGACGGGTCAGGATGGCGCGGCCCGTCTGGCCCAATATCCGGTCGATCTGGTCGGCGATCAGCAAGGCGATATAGATCAGCGCAAAGATCACGGCGATGACAAGGATCAGTTGCGCTCGCGGAAAAGGCGCGGGCAGATTGCCTGCCAGCAGAATGACGGCGGAGATCGAGCCGGGGCCGGAAATCAGCGGTATCGCTAGCGGGAAGACGGCGAGGTTCTGGATGTGATCGCGGGTGATCGCGATCTCAGTGCTCTTTTCCTTGCGCTCCTGGCGCTTCTCAAACACCATTTCGAAAGCGATATAGAACAACAGGAAGCCGCCGGCGATCCGGAACGCCGGCATCGAAATGCCGAGGACCGAGAGCACGCCGGCGCCGGTGAGCGCGAAGAAAACCAGGATGCCGAAGGCGACCAGGGTGCCGCGCAGCGCCGTCTGCCGGCGTTGGGCGGAGTTCATCCCGGCCGTCAGCGCCAGGAAGATCGGCGCCAGGCCTGGCGGATCGGTGGTCACCAGAAGCGTGGTAAATGCGTTGAGCAGCGTCGCGGTGGTCGCCATTTTCCCCTCTTTTTGACCTCTATTGTTACC
>NZ_JBFUFF010000084.1:0-30421 GCF_056403555.1 Rhizobium sp. P2_G2 | reverse complement strand
CAATTACTTGACCAAAAGTTGCCAGAGGCGCCGCGCTTCACCGACAAGCAGGGCCAGTATCTCGCCTTTATCTGGGCCTACAGCCAGATCAATGGGCGCGCACCGGCCGAACGCGAYCTGCAACGCTATYTCGGCGTCACCCCGCCATCCGTCCACCAGATGCTGCTCACGCTCGAAAGCAACGGCCTGATCCGCAGGCAGCCACGCATCGCACGCAGTGTCGAACTACTCATCCACCACAACTGCCTGCCAACATTGCAGCCAAACCAAACCGTCAAATCCTCTGTGCAGAGGTACTAGAAGCCGAGGCGGTGATTTCTATTTACCTTTCTGGTTAGACGTCAAAAGGCATATATCGGGCGACGGCGATCTAACACAACTGACTGATGACCGCATAAGGTCAAACAGGAGTTACAAGCGACTATACCCACTGCTGAAAGACGGCGTCCTCGAATTGCTCAGTGCGAAATTGCGTTGGTCAAATGAACCAGTTGAGATCATCCCCCAAAGCGTGCACGGTAACCTGCGACTTGAGGACCTAGGTGGCACAATTCGTATAAGGGATGCGCTGCACGCGCGCGTTAGGGAAGAATATGTCCGCGTCGTGTATCCCTATTTCAGCGAAGAACCGGCGCTTCCCGAAGAGGGTGGACGGTTGGGCTTGTGGGTGATGCAACAAGCCCTGACAGAACTTGATCCAGGCGACATGCGTATTATCGACGCTCTTCGTCGGACATTCTTTTCTCCGCAAACGACGCCGCTGCAAGGCAACGAAGAGGCGGTTTTTCGTGAAAATTACAAGTCGTTGGTCGGTGAGTGGGAGCGCCTAAAGCATGAATGAGAGGTCGCAGACCTCCGTCCACGGAAGGAACCCATGTGAGCCTGATATGCGCTCGTTACGCAGGACCTGCACCTTAGCTGACCGCCGAATGGTAACCTCCCCCTGTCCCATTATGTCATTCTGTAGCCGTGGTCAGTCTTGATAGGAAAGCCAGCGATCCATTGCCGCCAGGTCATAATTCATCGCTAGGATGAGCGGCAGCTCTCAGATTTGGCGACCTGACAGAGGAACGTCTGAATTGGGGGCGCGTACCAGACCAACGCGAGCAATCGAGAATGTGACGGTAACGGCCACCTGTAGCGCGGCTCGTGCGACGTAGCTCTATGATCGCAGGACAGACAACGCTATTGTCATAAGGTCGAGTGCGTTCCGATCTGGGCGCTTTTATTATTGTTGACCCATGGCTGCGAACTGCGCGGCCGCAAAATTTGAAAGGCATACCGTGCCGCGAAAAGTCGTCGACACCCTTATCCTTGATCTTGACAACACGCTTTTTGACTGGTTCGCGGTATGGTACGCGTCGTTTGAGCCGGTCTACCGCGAGATATTGAAACAGACCAACCGCACCGAAGCAGAAATTCAAGCTGACATCCGAAAAGTACACCAGACACGTCGCACGTCAGAATACACGTTTCTTATTGAGGAAATCGAAGCACTTGCCGACTTGCGTCAACGCGGGGACATTAGGACCGCGTTTCGAGAATCGATCGAATTGTCGCGACAGGGACGGGACCTCAATCTCAAACTCTATCCGAGCGTTTTCCGGTCCCTGTGGCGGATCAAAGATCAGGGCACGAAGATCGTCGCTTACACGGAATCGATGGCGTTTTATAGCGCGTATCGCCTCAAGCGCTTCGGTTTGGACGGATTGATAGAGGTCATGTTCAGTCCTCAGGATCACGATATGCCGAGCGGCATATCGGTCGACAGCATGCGAAGGCTTCCGGAGGAATTTTACGAACTCCAAGTTACGGAATCCCGACACACCCCACCGGGTGAGCTCAAGCCAAATCCTCGCGTGCTGCTAGATATCGTGAAGGCGGTAGGCGCAACGATTGATCGCTGCGCCTACGTCGGAGACAGCCTTTTCAAAGATGTTGCAATGGCCCGTGATGTCGGCGTCTTTGACATACACGCAAAGTATGGCGAGAGTCAGCGCCGTCCTGAATACGACCTTCTTCGGCAGGTGTCCCATTGGACGGAAGCAGATGTCCAACGTGAAAAAGCCATCGTTGAGAAGGGCCACGACTTCGAACCAAGCGCAGTGCTGACGGACTCTTTCGCAGAGATCTTCATTCATTGCGACTTCGAGTCCTTCGATCAGAAGCCCGGTACAATCGTTGACGACAAAACCGCAACCCAATATGCCCTTGAAACTTGGAAGAAGACCGTAGACGTCCAACAGCATTTTAATGATCTGGAAATGCGCATAAGGAATTTCGCCATAACGGTGGTGGGTGCGCTGATCGCTTCGGTTGGCTTCACCTATCAGCATGGCCTGCAGGCGGATGTGTTTGGCATCAGAATTTCAGCCGGAGTGGGGCTCGTCGTTGCAGCCGTCTTCGCTTGGCTAGCCTTCTTCTTTATGGATCGATACTGGTATCACATCTTCCTCCGAGGAGCGGTTAAACACGCTAGCTCGATCGAAAAAGAGTTTGCCGAAAGAATACCAGGAATAGGTCTCGGCACGACGATCTCGCAGATGAGCGGCGACGTAAAAATCCTCTGCTGGAAAACAAATTCCGAACGAAGGCTCACGATATTCTACGCCGCCGGCCTTGCCATGCTGGGGGTAGTTCTTCTCACGTTGCTGATCGCACAGCCGCACCGTCCGAGTGATTCTCCGCGCGATGCGGGAGCCCTCGAAGAGCCTAAGCGGTCGTAACGTCAAGACGCCGCCCGTCTCGACGCCATCGTTAAAAGAGGCGGATCGCGCGACCCACAAAATCCGTGCGTTGTCCAATCGATGGATTCGGTGGCTACCCCCGAGTTATGATGACATTGACGGCGGCGCGCGCGAGCCAAGGATGCTCCGCCGTTGCTGCCGAACGTCCGCTTTTCGGTGCAGCGAAAGACACCGCTGGTGACCATATCGAGGGCGCGAAACAGTCTTTGGCTGCTTCAACCTTCTATGTCCGCAATGGGCCAGAAACGGCCTGCCCTGCTGCGCCCGGAGGCCCGAATGGCCGGAAACTGACGGTCGGTTTTCGGCTTCTCAGTATCGAGAGCGACCGTTCCAAAGGGCCCGTTACGGGACGCAAACCCGGCCCGTCATCAATAGAGATTACCAGCGCTTTCCAAAACCGCGCTGCCGACGCTGGCCTGTTCAAGATCATCAAGCGGTGCGAGTATTTCGCAGACCTGATCGCGCAGCCAGGCGTGTGCACGAGAGGCGGAATTGCGCCGGTGCCAAGTCATTGCCAACAGCGTTGGCGGCAAGGCAAAGGGCAGTGGATGAATGGCAAGCCCTTCTGCGGCGGACACTTTCTGGGCCATCCGGCGCGGTACGATTCCGACGAGGTTCGTCGCGGCCACGGACCGCCAGACGGCCGTAAAGGTCGGCACCGACAGGACGACCTCGCGTTGCAGGCCCAGTGCCGCAAGTGCGGCAGTTTCTCGATCGGGTACCGTCTCGATGACGCGGAACGCGGCGTGACGTAGACTGCAATACAATTCAACGGGCATCGCCGCCGCTGGCGTAACATCGTGCTGGCGTAGAACCGGATGGTCCTGCCGCGCAACAACAACGTAACTGGCATGAAAAATCGATCGCCAATCGGCCCAGGGCGGAAAATTGCCCATAGGCAACAAGATCAGATCCAGCCTGGCTTCTCGTAGGTCGTCCATGGTCTGAGGATTGAGCGAGTCCGTGTAGCGCAGCGAGATGCCCGGCGCCCGCTGTTCCAGGTTAGCCAGCAGGCCGGGAAGCATCATCTCGGTGAAAAAATCCGACGCCGCAATGCGAAACGTCTGCACTGCGCTCACGGGATCGAAGCCTGCCGGGTTCAAAAGGCGGCTTGAATCCTCAAGCAGCTGCGTCAGCGGCAACACCAGGCCAAGTGCGAATTCCGTGGGGCGCATTTGCTGGCCATCACGCACCAGCAGTGGATCGCCGAAGGCGGCGCGCAACCGCCCAAGGGCCGCCGAGACGGCCGGCTGCGATAGGCCAACCCGCTCCCCGGCGCGCACGGTCGACCGTTCGCGCAACAAGGCATCCAGCACTTTCAACAGGTTGAGGTCGAACGTGGATAAATTCATGGGACCAATTCAGTCGATATAATCATTCAATTTATCACAAGCCCGGCGGTGCATTACATCGGGGGCCTTCCATCAACCAACCATAAAGGTCCCTCAATCATGAACATATACACGCAGCCACAGCAGTCTCATAGCTGGAACGGCACCACCTATCGCATCCTGTTGTCCTCCGCCGAAACTCAAGGCGCCATGTCCATCGTCCATGGCGTTGCCGGTCCGCTTGAAGGCCCGCCTTCGCACGTCCACGAGGCCGAGGACGAAACTTTCCTCGTGCTGGAAGGCGTCATTGATTTCGAACTTGAGGGCACCGTGTTTCGGCGTGGTCCGTTGGAGACTGCGCATATCCCACGTGGCAAGCGTCATAGCTTCCGCACCGGTCCGGACGGCGCTGTTTGCATCGCCGTGCTGACGCCGGGTGGCTTTGAAGGCTTTTTCAAAGAAGTCGCCGCAGGCGGTTTTCAAATACCGCGTGACATCGCCGCGATTGCCGAATGTGCGGCACGCTATGGCTCGCAGTTTACCGGCCCCGGGCTGGCGCAGAGAGGCTGACATGCGTGACATCGCCTTAGTCTTTTTTCTCGCGGCGGTCGTGTGTGTCACCGTTGGCATGGGTTGGGGGATTGAGATGGCAATCAGCGAGGACCATCTGCTGGCGCCAGCCCATGCGCATCTCAACCTGGTGGGATGGACGACGCTGGCATTGTTTGGCTTGTACTACCGACTGACCCCCACGGCAGCGCAGGGGATCCTTCCCCGCATTCACGCCGGACTTGCCATCCTCGGTGTCGCTCTCATGGTCCCAGGTATTGCCATGGTCGTCGCCGGAGGTTCGCCCGCCTTGGCGAGTGCCGGCGCGATACTGAGTTTGGCCTCGATGCTGCTGTTTCTGGTGACCGTTGCCCGCCACGGACTTGGTGCAGCGGCGTGACGACTGACCGCGGGTTTGCCAATGCCCGCGGTCAAAAGGCCCGGTTCAGTCTCGGGCACGAGAAGAAAAGCGGACCGAACGTCGCGAGAATTGCCCTCCGATTGCCGGAGGTCCTCTGGTGGCGCCAACCCGCTGCTCGCCAGTTCGCGCAAATGTCCGCTTTCGGATGCGGCCAAAACTCTCGACGTCCGACATGGGCGCCAAAACTGGCGTCTTTTGAGGCGAACCCACGTCCGCTTCGGGCCGGAAACGGCCATGCAGGGAGCGTGGCCATTGTAAAGCTTGAGTGGTTGCTGCACCATAGAGGCGATCAGAGCGACTGGGGTAGCGACATGCTCATCGGCTCATGTCATTGCGGCAAGGCCAGTTGGACGCTGGAAGGCGATCCAGGCTCGATCACCGCGTGCAACTGCACGCTCTGTCGACGCTACGGGACGCTGTGGGCTTATGATTACGACGGAGAGCGGATCACCGTCTCCGGCATCACCGCCTCCTATACCCGGACCGACCGGGGCAATCCGAATCTCGAAATATTGTTTTGCCCATCCTGCGCTTGCGTCCTGAGCTGGCGCGGCCTTCGTCTCGATGAGAATGGTCGCAGGCGGATGGCTGTCAATCTGCGACTTGCGCCGCCGGAAGAGGTTTGCGATCTGCCGATCGACCATTTCGACGGCCTTGATACATGGCAAGACCTTCCGGCAAAGGGGCGCTGCGTGCGTGACCTCTGGTTCTAGGCCGCTTCTCGGCAGGAGCGGTCATGGGCTGCGCGTCGACCGATGACCGATATGGGCCCGGAAGCCGTCGGTCGCCCTCGGCCGAACGCACGCGCCGACGACGCCCTTCGTAAGTCCGAAATCCTTGGTTTCAGTCCCATCATTTCAGCTATAAGGTGGGAGACATCGCCCAAAGGGGATTCAAGGCCAATGCCCCCAGAGAAGAAGAGCCGTTCGCCTGTTGCGCTGGAACAGCGCGACGTCAGCGCCGACCAGCGCATGTTCTCACCTTCCGCTGCGCGAAATTCGGCGCCGATCCTCGCGGTTCTAAAACGTGTCCTTCCAACGCGTGGCGCCGTGCTGGAGATTGGATGCGGGACCGGCGAGCACGCCGTGTGTTTTGCGGGAGCAATGCCCAACCTCACCTGGCAGCCGAGCGATCCGGATGCCGACGCCCGCACCAGCACGTCTGGCTGGATCAAATTCGCAGGGCTGAAGAATGTGCTGGCACCGCGGGATATTGATGTGTGCTCAGGACAATGGGGCGTCGAACAAGCGGGGCATTTTGACGCCATCGTGTCGATCAATATGATCCATATCGCGCCATGGGCGGCAAGCTTGGGATTGTTCGCAGGCGCTGGCCGTTTGCTTCACGCTGGTGGGCTTCTTGTTCTCTACGGCCCTTTCATGCGCGACGGGGCACACAACGCCCCCTCGAACGCTGCTTTCGACGCGGCTCTGAGGGAGCGCGACCCATCCTGGGGGGTGCGTGATATCGCTGATCTCCAACACGTGGGTGAGGCCGCTGGACTTGATCTCCGCGAGACGGTCGAGATGCCTGCCAACAATATGTTGCTGGTCTTCTCCAGCGGTAATGCCTGAACGACAAGCGGGCGCGAAAGAGACGTGGGCCTATAGCAGCATTCGGGCCCTTTGCTGCCGCTCGAGGTCGATCCGAGGAACGTGCGGTATGTGCTGGAATGCGGCCGAAGGCGGGATGCGACACGCTCTAGGGGCGGTGTGATCGTATCGGAATCCGCGCGACCGAGAGCCGACGTTGTGCACTTTGAAGGGAAGACGAGAACGATGCCGACACCGCAGCAACCCAGTCTGATAGTTCGACAGAAATCCCCAGCGAATATCGAGTTTCCGTTTGCGTCGCTCGCCGATCGGCTGATCCCGACCGAACTGTTCTTCGTGCGAAACCATTTCCCGTCGCCGGACCTCGATGCGCGAGACTGGAGATTGCGCGTTGACGGGGCGGTGGAGCGGCCGATCGAACTTGACCTCGACAGCATCAAGGCGATGCGGAGCACGACTTTCAGCGCCGTGGTCGAGTGCGCAGGCAACGGGCGCGTCTACTATGTGCCGCCGAGGGAGGGGTTGCAGTGGCAGAACGGAGCCGTCGGCAATGCCGCGTGGACAGGTGTTCTTCTGCGCGAGATTTTGGAAATGGCGGGCGTCAAGCGAACCGCATGTGAGGTTCTGCTCGCAGGCGCCGACAGCGGCGTCGTCGACACGCACAAGAAAACGGCTTCGCCCGGCCCCATCGCTTTTGCCCGCAGTTTGCCGCTTGAGAAGGCCATCGCCGACAGCACGATGCTTGCCTATTCGATGAACGAGGAGCCGTTGACGCGCGATCACGGCTACCCGCTACGCGCGGTCGTGGGTGGCTGGTTCGGCATGGCTTGGGTCAAGTGGATCACGCATATCACGGTTGTGGAGCAACCGTTCCTTGGCTACTGGCAGGCGCGCGACTATTTCCGTTGGGAGCGCAGCCTCGGGGAACCCAGGCTGGTCCCGCTTGCGGAGATGGAGGTCAAAGCGCAGATCGCGCGTCCCGTGCAGGGGGCGCGTCTCGTCGCCGGCCAACCATACCGGATTTTCGGAGCCGCCTGGAGCGGAGAGGCTGCCATCCGGCAGGTGCAGGTCTGCACTGGGGATGGCACGGGCTGGCGCGAGGCAAGGCTGCTCGAAACGGAACGTCCCTTTGCATGGCGCTTGTGGGAGTACATTTGGACCCCTGAAGACGTGGGGCGATATGACCTGCGATGTCGCGCGATCGATGCGGCGGGGAGCGTGCAGCCCGACCTCCAGCGTTCCGACTGCGAGAGCTACGTGGCCAACTGGATCGTTCCGGTGGAGGTTACGGTCGTTCCCGCGCCACAGACATACGCGGAGGAATTCGTGATCTGATCATCCGCATGGCGCGGAATGGGCGGCTCGGCGCAACTGCGACCCGCGTTGTCACTGCGTCATGTCCGCTTTGCAGCAACAGCGGCGGGTGGCTCGATGACCATTATGGGGGCGCAGAGGTGCCTTCGCGAGAGTAGAGGCCTTGCTTAGAGACTGATCAGGCGCCTGCCTTGCGATAGAGCGCGGCGAGCTGCGTACGTGATGACGGTAGCTCTGGCACCACGACCAATGTGTTGATCTGACCACGCTTGAAGGCTCTGAGGAATGGCTGATAGTTCTGGAAGGCGACACAGCCATGCGAGCCGATCTGACCGCGCAGCAGGTTGGTATGGGTCAAGAGCCCGATCCGGTTCTCCGGGTTGCGCCCGTCGATCGACGTCATCCGAAGTGCCTCGACGCCGTAGAAACGCTCTTCGCGCATCGTCAGGCGATAGATGCCTGATGGCGTCGGGCCTCGCATGGTGACGTGATCGTAGCGTGGATTGTCGCGCATTTTGCCGATGCCGGAATGAGCGCGCAGCCTGGTTCCATCGGGCAGGTAGACGGTCGCGCTGGAAACGTCATAGATCGCGACCTTCGTGCCCTTTCCCAGCCAGGCGGTGTCGCTGGCCTTGCTGTTGAAGAGATCGCCGAGCAGCGAGCGCTCGGGTTTTGCATAGGCGAGGTCTTGCTTGGTGTCCTTGCCGTCGAGGTTTTTGCGCGCGACGGGCTTTTCGTCGTCTGGTTTTTGATCGGTAACGACCGTCTCGATCAAGGGCCTGGCTTCAGGCAGCGGAATCTGGTCGGGAAGAGCCAGGTCGTCTTCTGTTCCGGGGTCTTCTGTTTCGGGTTTCGTCAGCACAAGGCCGAAGGGCGGGAGGTCTCGGGTAGGAAGATTTTCAACCAGCGCCGTGACCAAGGATGGCTTGCCGCTGATCTTCTCGTCCTGTTCCACCGAACTTTTGGCACGCGCAAAGGCCGCCGCGAGCTTTGCGTTCTCGATTTTCTTTTTCTCTTCCGCAAAGGCGAGCTGGGCAGCAACGTCACGCTGGTGCGCCATCCGGATTGCCGCGACAGTCAGCTGCTGCCGCCGGACCTCATTTGCCGAGAGTTGCGTCAGGCGTGAAAATTTGGCGACTTTCAGCCTGCGCTCTGGGTGTCGCTCGACAGCGGCTGCCACCTTGAAATGGAGAGGTGTCGCGAAGCTCATCCTGGCTTCGGACAATGTGCGAGCCGCCTCGTGCATCGCACCGAGCATCGAAGCAAGGCCCCAAGCGCATCCGGCGGTAACGCTGCAGGTAAGCAAGGCGCCCAGAGCAATATTCAGGGTATGGCCGCGGCGGGATTTCGACGCGGAATGCGCAGGCTTGTTAGGAGACGCCATGAATACAGTTACCCGATACTCGTTACTCTAGATAGCGGTGACCGCATTGTCCGCAGGTCGCTACACTGCCGGCGAAGAGCGGAGCGATGGCTGCCGCAACTGCGCCGAACGGGCAAAGTATGAAGATATATGGTAAGCAAATCCTAAACGGTGTCCCGAATTCTGAAAGAGATCCGCGAGCGTGGTGGTCCACAAGGCCCGGCAGCGCGTGCCTCTCATGAGAATGCGGCGCTGGCGTGACGGCAATGGTCCCAGGAACTGGGGAAGATGTCCGCTTCGGGCCAAAAGCGGGCATATTCACCGTTGCAAATATCGATCCGATCGGTTTTCCATATCTCCCTCATAACCCACAAGCCATGATGCAGCCTCTTCATTTTCGATCCGACTATGCGCACACGAAAGAGGGCCTGGCGGAACTCAGCCGATTGATCCTCGACATATTCGCGGTCGATATTTCACCGCTCGATCGCTTGGGACACGACCTCAGTGTCGTCGCTTTCGGCTGGTGGCAAGACGGAAATCTTATCGCCAATGTCAGTCTCTACGAGCGGCGGCTCTGGCTGGCCGGGGAGGAGGTCGCGGCTTTCGGCGTTCAATCCGTTGCCGTTCGGCCGGAATGGCGTGGAAGGGGCCTGTTTCGGGATCTGATGCGCCGGGCGCTGGACCATGCCGATGCCAGGGTGAGCTTGGTTATCCTCGCCACCGGTACGCCGGGACTTTATCGGCCTTTCGGGTTCCGTCAGCTCCAGGAGGTGAAATCCAGTTCCACATGGGTGCGGCAGCGCGCGGAAGCCGGGTTTCGCGAACTGTTGCTCAATGTCGATGCCGATATTGCGCTGCTGCGCGACCTGTTCTCACGGAGGGTGCCCACATCGCTGCTGGCGTCGGCGTGCGATCATCCGGCTTTGTTCATGCTCAAGGCAAGCCTGACGCCGGGGATAAAGCTGCTGCATCTTCCGCAGCTGGATGCGGTTGTCGCCGTCAAGAGAAATTGGCGGACAATGATCCTGCTGGACGTTGTGGCGCCGTCGATCCCGCCCCTGGCCGCAATCATGACCGCGCTTGATTTCGACGGTGCGCGGGTCGATGTGCATCTCACGCCGGACCGCCTCTGTTGGACGCCGGATGAAACGCAGCCGGTCGACAATGGCTACATGGTTCGCGGTGCCTTTGCGCCCGAGGGGCAGGCATTCATGCTGTCGGATATGCGAATTTAGGGAAAGATTGCTTCGCCGATGTCGATCTCATCTCTGCCGACATGGCGCGAACAGGTGTTTTTCTTTACCCCGCAATCGACCTTAGAATCCCGGCCAATTCACCCGGCGCCGAGAGAAAGGGCGAATGGCTGGTCTCCATCTCGTGCAACCCGGTCGCATTGCCCATGGCTCCGTCCATTGYGGCAATCATGAAAGACTGTCCCTCGGGCGTCACCGCCCGATCGCCGCTGCATCTGATATAATGGCGGCCCACCCGGCCGAACCGTTCGCGTGTCACCGCTGATGGCTCCACCACCACGGAGGCCGGTTCATCGCAATGCAGCGTCCCGGTGAACGCGGCTATTTCGCCGTCGTCGACATCGCCATAGAAGGCGGATTTCAGCGTGGCGCGGTAGTTCTCATCTGTTGAGCCGGTATCGATGCGGATCGCTCCGACTGCCATCGGGTCGGCCATGAACAGGGCAGGGACCACGGCCTTGGCCATGGTCTCGTGCTGGATCATGGCAATCGCCGGCATGCCCGTGGGCAGCATGAAGGCGGAGAGATAGACCACGGCTTCGATCAGATCCGGCACGGCCTCGGCGACGGGAGAGACGGTCACGCCACCCATGGAATGGCCGACCAGCACCACTTTGCCATTGGCCGCCAGCGCGGCTTTCCTGACGGCGTCGATAACGGCATTGGTACGATCGGCCTGCGAGACTGCCGCATTGGGCGATGGTTCGGTGGCAAAGGCTGCGCCATTCAGCGGTCGCTGATAAAAGCTTTGCGGAAATTTGGCGTTTTGGCCCGCTCCGGGCAGGTCGACGGCAATGCAGGGATGACCGGCGTCTTCCAGAAGCCGGACGACCTTGTCCCATGATCTGCCGGAATGCCATGCGCCATGCACGAACACGAAAGCCGGTTTGGATGCGGGCATTTTTTCCTCCCTTGAAATGCAGGCACTATGCAGGCAAAACTAGCAATGTTCAGGGATGGGAGCCCTGGCTGGGAGCGAAAACTTATGACTGTAAGCGAAGGGCGGATGGAGGCCTGCATCGCCGAGGTTTCCACTGCGTCCGTCGATGACGGCGAGAAATTCGATTATTTCTGCGAGACCGCCTGCAAGGTCTTTACCGGCATCCGTCCTGAACAGTCGGAGGATCGGGTATTTCACGCCGATTTCCGCGCCTTTGCCATTGGCGACTCCATTCTGGCAACGATTTCCGCACCCGGCCATTGCGCCAATCGCCAGCAAGCCGAAATCCGCAGGCAGCCGGATGAGCATCTGTTTCTCAATGTCTGCGAATATTCGAGCTATCGCGCCGACTGCATGGGCTCGGATTGGCAATTGCCGCCCGGTATGCCGTTTCTGATCGACAATGCCCGGCCCTTCCGGCTGGATTTTGACCGGCGCAGCCCCATGACACTCTGGTCGCTGCGTTTTGATAAAAACGCCCTGCCACTGGATGGTTCCGTTTCGCGTTTGCAGCGCATGAACAACGCAATGGTGCGCTCCCATTCCGGCCGGCAGTTGGCCCAGCAGATGCGTCTGATGTGCGAGGCCACCAGGGCCGGCAAATTTGTTCTTGCCCAGCAGATGAGCGTCCCGGTTCTCGGACTTTTGTCGGCGCTGTGCGATGAAAACTCCGATAGTCCGGTGCAGTCGGGCCGCCCGGATCTGGACTGCATCAAAAATGTCGCCCGCAATCATCTTACCGACCCGGATTTCGACATCCACAAACTGGCCCGGATTTTCCACTGCACGGCGCGTACGATCCAGGCCCGCTTTGCCGAGAGCGATGAGAGTTTTTCGCGATGGATGCTGGCCGAGAGGCTGGACCTCGCGCGCTCGCGACTGAACGCGCCGAATTTTGGCCCGCGCAGCATCGAAACGATCGCTTTTTCCTGCGGCTTCCGCGATGCGAGCCATTTTCACCGGGCATTCAAGGCCAGGTTCTCGGTGCCGCCCGGTGATATCAGGCATTGAGTTGTGCTGCGAAATCCGATTGTTCGGAGGGTCAGGCATTCATGCTGTCCGACATGCGAATTTAGGGAATGATCGCTTCGCCGATGTCGAGCCCATCTCTGCCGACATCCGATGAATGGGGATGGGATTTCACCTGGCTGCGTCATTYCTGTTTGACCTGGCGCATCGACCGTCCGGATGGCGGCCGCTGGATCGAATGGGGCATCAACGTTCACCAGGGCCAGGAATGGGGTCTCTTCAACCAKCTGCTGATGCTGGCAACGTGCCTGTCCATCATCCTCATATGCGTGTCGGCCGCGGTGATGTGGTGGAAGCGCCGTCCCTCGGGGCGGATCAGCGTTCCGCCCATGCCGCCCAGGAGAAGCGTCTATTTCGCCCTTTGGGCGATTGCGGCGGCGTTCGGCCTGGCATTTCCGATGACGGGGATCGGCATTGCGATTATGATCCTCGTCGACCAGACGATCCTTCGCCTCGTGCCGCCGCTCAGGCGGGCGTTTTCCTGACGTCGAAACCCGACCCGGCGCGACCGCACGGCTCCCGCCGGGTCCACAGCTTCCCTACCTGACAAGGGCAACTTGCATGTCCAAGACAGCAAACATGTTCGCTTTCGCCATCGTCGCGAGCCTTGCCATTGCCGGCCAAGCCCTGGCGCAGGCCGATCTCAAATCCTCTGCGCCGGCCGACAAGGCTGTCGTCAAGGCGGCTCCCGCTGAACTCGATCTCTTCTTCTCCGAGGAACTGAACCTCGAGTTCACCGGCATCAAGGTCACCGGGCCGGACAACAAGGAGGTGAAGCTCGGCGGTGCCATGCTGATGAACGGCGACACGATGCTGATGATGTCGGTCTCCGACACGCTCGGCCCCGGCACCTATACGGTGCAGTGGCATGCGCTGTCGGCGGACGGACACAAGACCGAGGGCAAATACAGCTTCACCGTAAAGCCTTGATCACAAAACAAAGACCTGAAGCGCGTCACTTCAATCCATCATCGCCGGTGGCCGCAACGGTGCTGCCTGCCATCGGATCGGTCCGGCTCGCCAGGTTCTGAAGGTATGCGCAAAACATGTCGGCCATGGCCGCGGCATATGTCYCGATCTCATCGTCCGTGCGCGGCGTCGCGGAGAAATCCTGGCCGACGGTGCCGAGCGTGGTCATGATCAAGTCCCGTGCGACATCGCGAACCGGGTGGGAAATGCCGGGCAGCACGTCCTCAATGAAGTCTTGCATGACCGGATCGGTCGCGCTCTTGGCCGCTTCGGCCTCGGGCGCGTCGCGGTAGAGCGGGGCGGCATCGCTGAGTGCGATGCGCACGGCGGCTTCCTCGCATTCCGAACGCAGGAAGGCGTGCACCAATGATCGAAGTCTTTCAAAGGGCGGCATCGACCGGTCGCCCAGAATGCCGGCGAGCATGGCGGTCGTCTGCCGCCATTCGTCGCTTTGCAGCCGAAACAGGATCGACGCCTTGTTGGGAAAATATTGGTAGAGCGAACCGACGCTGACGCCCGCTCGCTCGGCGACCCGCGCGGTGGTGAAACGGTGTGCGCCTTCTTCCGCCAAAACGCGAACCGCTGCCTCCAGGATCGCCGCGACAAGGTCGTTCGAGCGCGCCTGCCGGGGCGATTTTCGCGTGGAAATTCTGGGGCTTGAACCCTTTGCCATGTTGCCGGACCGAGATGCGATTAGCGAATGCGACGAATTATTCGTATTTTGCCGCTCGACGCAATAGACATCCCAACACGGAGTTCAATCATGTCGACTTTGACAACCGCGCCGCTGGCGCCGCTTCTCGACCGGCTGTTTGCCGAGGCCGCTTCGGCGACCAGCCCGGTCATGGCCAGCGTATCGCGCGAGGAGCGGGTGCGCCTTCTGACCAGCAAGACCGAATATCTCGATCTCTATGGCCGGCTGAAGGACCTGTGGCTCCCCGTATCGCGCGAGACCGGCCATCTCCTCTACATGCTCGCCCGCAGCACGAAGGCGCAAAACGTGGTCGAGTTCGGCATGTCGTTCGGCATCTCGACATTGCATCTTGCCGCGGCGCTCAGGGACAATGGCGGCGGCCGGCTGATCACCACGGAGTTCGAGCCGTCCAAGGTGGCACGGGCAAAGCAGCATCTCGTCGATGGCGGCCTTGGCGATCTCGTCGAAATCCGCGAAGGCGATGCATTGACGACGCTCGCGGCCGACCTGCCTGAGGCAATCGACATGGTGCTGCTCGACGGCGCCAAGGCGCTTTACCCGGAGGTCCTTGCTTTGCTCGAACCCCGCCTTCGCCCCGGTGCCCTGGTGGTGGCTGACAATGCCGATGATAGCCCGGATTATCTCGCCTATGTCCGTGCACCGGCGAACGGCTATCTCTCGACGCCCTTCGCCGAGGATATCGAGCTTTCCATGCGGGCTGGCTGAAGCGCCGGTCACCAAGCCCCTCCCCACAAAGCCAGCCAGGCGCATTGCCCAGCCGGCTTGCCTTGTGTGGCGGTCAGCTCGCGGCCTTGTAGCCGGCAAGGTGGGCGTAGCTCGCGACGAACCGGCCGAACTTGTGTGCGCCGCAGGTCACGGGCTGATAGCGTATCGGGTTTGCTTCCGAGATGCACGACACCAGCGGCTTGATCACGGCATCGAAATCGGCATCGATGAAGAACGGGATCGAATAACGTTCGCGGCCGGACGTATTGACCACGCGATGCATGTTGGCCAGGTAGATATCATTGGTCAGCCGCTGGATCAGATCGCCGATATTGATGACGAAGGTGCCGGGAATCGGCGTGCCCTCGATCCAGTCGCCATCGCGGTTCATCACCTGCAGGCCGCCGACATCGTCCTGCGCCAGGATCGTCAGATTGCCGTAGTCCGTATGCGCGCCGATCCCGATAATGTCCTCACCGACATGACCGGTCTGCGACGGATAATGCAGCAGGCGCTGGATGCTGATCGGATCATGCATCAGCTTTTCGAAGTGATTTTCGGCAAGGTCGAGGCTGAGCGCAATCCCCTTCAGCAGCCCGGTCGAGAGCTCGACCATCTTCTGATGATAGCCATAGACCAGTTCCTGGAATTGCCGGAACCCGGCCGGCCACTGGTTCGGGCCGAAGAAGGGACCTGTCGCCGCTGCCTGCTCCGGACCGATATCGAAGCATTCCTTCAGGTCGCGGGTCTTGCCGGGATTGGTGTTTTCGCCAAAGGGCTCGATATAGCCGCGCAGCGCCACGCCGGAATGGCCGACATGCAGCTTCATCTTGTCTTCCATCGGCAGAGCAAAGAACCGCCGGGTCACGTCGAAGACGGAATCGACGAAATCCCTGTCGATCCCATGGTTCTTCACATACATGAAGCCGACATTGGAAAGCGCCCAGCGGATTTGATTGGCAACGGCCATCTTGTCGCTGCCATTGAGCAGCGGTGCGACGTCGATGACCGGAATCCGATCAAAACTTTCGCGCTTTGCACGCAGCTTGTCATCAAGTTTGGCGACGAGATCGATAGACATGTACCACCCTGTTTGTCTGGTTGAACCCATGACAAGGTGCGCCGGGATGACAAAATCGACAACGGCAATAAATTTTCGTTGAGTTTAGTTCAGATAATCTCTCTGGATCAGGCCTTCTCACCGAGACAATGCGTCGCGACCCAGTCGGCGAACAGCCGCGCCTTGGCCGACGCCCGCGAATGCACCTTCAGGCAGAAAGGCACCGGCGACGCAATGCTCTCGGGCACCAGCTGCACCAGGCGGCCCTCGCGCATCAGCTTGCCGGCGAGCCCATCCCATCCCAGCACGGCACCCATGCCATCCTGTGCGGCCTGCAGCGCGATCATGTAATTGTTGACCCGGAAACCATGGCCGCGCGGTGACGGATAGCCCAGGCTGCCAAACCAGCCCTCCCAGGTCGTCCAGTCGGTCTCCTCGCTGTCCAGGTGAATAAGCGGTGCATCGATCAGATCGCCAAGCGAGCCGATCGCCTGCCGTTCGGCAAATTCGGGCGAGCCGAGCGCCACGATCCTGTCCTTGAAAAGCGGCAGGATGGTCGCTTCCTCGGTGCTCTGATCGCTGCCGTAGTAAATGCTGAGGTCACAGCGGTGAATTGAGCTCGGAACATCGCTGACCGTCTGCGAGACGGTGATCTTGGGATGCGTCTTCCAGAAGGCAGAGATTTTGGGCGTCAGCCACAGCGAACTCACCGCCGTGGTCGCCCGGATCGTCACATCGACCGTCTCCGGCCGATCCCGGACTTTGGTGATGCCATCGCTGATGCCTTCGAAGCCGCGCTGGATGACGACGAGCAGATAGGCTCCCTTCTCCGTGAGTTCTACGCCTCGGCTGCGCCGGATGAACAGGCTGCAGCCAAGATCGGCCTCAAGCGCCTTGATCTGGTGGCTGATGGCGGCCGGGGTCACATTCATCTCCTCCGCGGCCCTGCGAAAGCTGAGCTTCCGCGCTGCCGCTTCGAAGCAAATCAGGGCGGTCATCGATGAAAAATCGTAAGGGCTGGCCAATCCTGCCTCCGCGGATGCGTCAGTCGTCAGAAGATCGAAAGCCGCTTCGGAAGGCAAGGGTTTATTTCATCTAATGCGCGTCACCTGCTCATGGGTTTGAGCGGCGCGCTTTGTCTGTTGTTTTACGCATGTGGTTATGCCGACGCCGGACGCCACTTTTGACGGCAGACTGTCGCTTGCGCACCCGTCACACCGACTGCGTCATGTAGAGCTTGCGGGTCTTCTCATGGATCGTCCACTCGCCCTTCCAGCCGATCGGGAGCACGAGCACTTCGCCGGGGGCGACATCCCGCGTCCGGCCGTCGGTGTCGTGCAGCGATACCCTGCCGGAAACGATGTGGCAGATTTCTGAATTGGTCTCGCGGTTTGCGGTGAAGCGGCCGGGCGTGCATTCCCAGACGCCGACCTCGACGCGGCCGTCCGGCGAGGTCCAGAGCGTCGCGGCGGCCTCCATCTGATCGCCTTCGATCGATGTGGGCTTGGGTTCGGCGGCTCCGAGGTCGATGTCGGCGAGATGGGCGAATGTGAGGAAAGGTATCATCAAAAGGTCCTTCAGATTGATGCGGTTAGTGTCCGGTGAGCCGGTCGGCGACGGCGGCGAGTTTTGACGTGTGGTCAAGGCCTGCCGCCTCGCGTTCGTCGGCGATGCGGAAGAGTTGGTACATGGAGTGGACGCCGAGCCATCGGAGCGGCTCCGGTTCCCATTTTTTGACCGCATGGTTGACCCATGGCAGCGTCGCAAGCGGCGTGTCGAGGCCGAGGATCAGGTCTCTGAGCGTCCTGCCGGAGAGGTTGGAGGTGGAGACGCCGAGGCCGACATAGCCGCCTGCCCAGCCGATCCCGGTCTGCCGATCGAGGCCGACCGTCGTGCACCAGTCGCGCGGCACGCCGAGCACGCCGCACCAGGCATGGTCGATCCTGAGGCTTTTGGTCTGCGGCAGCAGCCGGTAGAGGATGGCCTTGAGCTGCGCGATCGTCGCAGCCTGCGTCCGGCCACGGTCGTCGGTTTGGGAGCCGAAGCGATAGGGCACGCCGCGGCCGCCCATGGTGATCCGGCCCTCGCGCGTGCGCTGGGCGTAGCAATAGGCATGCGCCATGTCGCCGAGCAGCTCGTGGCCTTCCCAGCCGATCTCGCGCCAGAGGCTTTCCGGCAACGGCTCGGTGACGATCTGGGCGGAGTTCAGTGGCAGCCATGTGTGCTTATGACCCGGAAGGCCTGCGGTGAACCCTTCGGTGGCGCGGATGATGATCGGCGCGCTGACTGTGCCTTTGCTCGTCGTAACCTTGCCTTTTTCGATGCCGAGGACCTCCGTCTTTTCGTAGATCGGAACGCCCAGGCGCTCGACCACTGCCGCCAGTCCGCGCACCAGCTTGGCGGGCTGCACCCGGGCCATGCCGCGACTGACGAAACCGCCCTGGATATTGCGGATGGCGATGCGTTTTGCGGTTTCGTCGGCGTCGAGGAGTTCAACTTCCTCCGGCGGAATGTCCCAGGCGAGATCGTCGCGATAGGCGGATTGCAGTCGGTCGAGCTGTGCCTTGTTGGTGGCGACCAGCAGGTTGTCGACGCGCCTGATGTCGGCATCGATGCCTTCCGCTGCCGCGACGGCGCAGACTTCATCGACGGTTCCCGCCATGGCGCGCTCCATGCGGATCACGTCGGCGCGCGACGAGGTCCTGAGATATTTGGCCTTCGACCAGGAAAAGCCGCCGGACAGCCAGCCGCCATTGCGGCCCGAGGCACCGAAGCCGGCGAATTCCCTCTCGACGATGACCACGCGGAGCGAGGGATCGCTCTTTCGGAGATAGTACGCGGTCCAGAGCCCGGTATAGCCCGCGCCGACGATGCAGACATCTGCGGTCACATCACCCGGCAGCGCCGCCCGATAGCCCGGCAGGCCGCCGATATCGGCATACCAGAAGGACACATTGCCGTTCACCGTCGCGCCGTCGTCCATCATCCGCCCCTCGGTCGCAGTTGCCGCGAAAATCGCGCCTGCTTGATCGGACGCCGGACCCGTCTTCGTCAAGAGCGGTTAAGCCTGCTTGCAACATGAACAGCGATAGACGCGGACGGCACGTGCAGAAGATCACGGCTTGTCCGTGCGCGAAGCCTCGATATGGGTGCTGGAAAGCGCGTGAGCCAAGGCCGGCAGATCGTCGAGCGTGTTGAACGCAATGCCGGCATCGGATGTCAGTTCCAGGAAATAGGCACCTGTCGGGCGCGGGAAGTCGGCGACGAAGTGCTTGAGAGCCGCCTTGCTGCCGTCGGATGCCTTGTCGGCGGGCAGGCCGCCGATGAAAGCGGTTGCCGCCGCCTTATAGCCGTCGATCAGCGGCACCGGATCGGCGTCTGATGGCAGCATGCCGATCAAGGGGATCGCGGCAAACGAGGTGAAAAGACGGCCATTGTCCAGCGTCACCGTCAGCCTGTCGAGCTTGCCGGGGACCGTGTCGGGACCGCCGGTCAGCGCCGGATCGAAATCGAAATCCGAAACGTGGCCCGCCAGGCGGACACCGCCATTGCGGCCGACGGTGACGCTGAAGTCGGCCAGGTCGACCGTCCGCGCCTTTTGATCCCATCTGTAGTTCAGATGGATGGTCATCGGGTCGGATTGCATTTCGATGATGTAGCCCGTGAGGCGGCTGCCGACGTCGGGCGAGACCTTGAAGCCGGTGAGCGTCAGGTCCAACTGTGCCGGCGGTGTTTCGTGGGCGATCGCGTCGAACAGTCCGGGCGCGACGAGCGTGGCCTCATCGATGCGGTAGCGATTGCGGGGCGAGAATTTCGCGTAGAAATGCCTGAGCCGGCAGCCATCGGGAATGTCTTCCATCGTGGTTTTTTCATTGGCCTCGACGATGCCCAGGCTATTCACCCATGTCCGGCAGTCCTTGAACGACGCGTCTTTCTGATCGCTCGATAGCGCCAATGAGGGCATCAGGAGCAGAGAAGTGAGAACAGCGAAACGGCTGGCGAAATGCAACGAAGCCTCCTTCATGTCGGTGGCGCCTGAGGACGCCCGACAAGAGGGGCGACAATATGGCCGTCGGCTATCGGAATTCCAGGCTTCACCTCCAGCGCATCCTTTGGCAAATCAGGGGTTCCTCCGCGGCCGTGATCCAATAGGCCGGCGTTTCATCGGCAGCGTCCGGGCTGCATCCGTCGTGAGGCCGCAAGCGGCTCCCATTCGCCTGCTAATATAGCTAACCCTTTAGTTTTAACTGCATTTTAGTAACCCATGGAAATAATCAGACGACCGGTACCTGACCTCGATAGTGGAGAAATCGATTTGACCGCAAAAAACTCGGTAAAATCGGCAATCATACGGGATCAGCGATCCGACAGCGCCGATGTCGATCAGCTCAAGCGCGCCATCGAGCGCCTTCCCCTTGGGCAAGACAATAGCTCCGGCCGCCATGACTGGCTGGAAGGAATGATCGATCAGATTCCCGACTATATCTATGCAAAGGATCTCGAGGGGCGATTCCTCTTCGCCAACAAGGCCGTCGTTGTCGACAACAATCTGACGAGCCTGGCCGAGCTTCTCGGCAAGACCGAATTCGATCTGCACCCGTTCGAGGCGGCATCGGCGATCGAAGCCGTCGAACGAAAGGTTATCGACACAGGGGAGCCCGATCTTGGGATCGAGGAAGTGTCCTTGATCCGCAACGGTGACCGCTGGCTGATGATGTCACGCCTGCCGCTTCGCGATGCCAATGGCAACATTATCGGCGTGTTGGGCATGTCCAGGGATATATCGGCCCGCAAGCAGGCGGAACATCTCATTCAGGCTCAGGCGCGACTGCTGGAGCTTGTTGCGAAAGGCATGCCGCTCACCGAATTCCTGGCCGAGTTGACCTTGATGATCGAGGCACAGGTCCCGGGCATGTCGGGCTCCGTCATGCTGGTTGCCGAGGACCGGCGTCACCTGACGTTCGGCGCGGGGCCCTCGCTGCCCGCAGACTTTTGCCGGCTTTGCACCCGGGTGGAGATTGGACCCGATGTCGGGGGGCGTGGGACGTCAGCCTGGTTCGACAGACCCGTCATCGTCGCAGATATGCACTCGGATCCGGCATGGGGAAATTGCAATTCGGACAGCGCTGCATTCGGTTTCAAGTCGTGCTGGGTGACGCCCATCCATTCATCGCAAGGCGATGTGCTTGGCACATTCGCGCTTTACGCCACGGAGAGGCGTGCTCCCACCGAGCAGCACGAGAAACTGATCGCCATTGCGGCACACCTTGCCGGCATTGCCATCGAACGCCGCCGCACGGAAGACCGCATCAACTTTCTCGCGCTGCATGACACGCTGACGGAATTACCCAACAGACTGCTCATGGATACGGAGCTCGAGAACAGCCTTGCCAGGGCGCGCAATGCCGGGCAGCGCATCGCTGTCGCTTTCATCGATGTCGACAATTTCAAGCTCGTCAATGACAGCCTGGGGCATGCCGCCGGCGACGAACTGCTCAAGGTCGTGGCGTCGCGTCTGCAGACCGTTCTCGGCAAGGACGGAACGGTCGGTCGCGTCGGCGGCGATGAGTTCGTCGTCATTCTGAATGTGCTTCAAGAAGAAAAAGACAGGCTGACGGAGAGGTTCGAAGGCCTTCGCCGCGTGATCGCCCAGCCCATCGCCCTCGGCGGCAAGCAACTGGGTGTTACCYGCAGCATGGGCGTCTCATGCTATCCCGAGCACGGCGAAACCCGGTCCGAACTTCTCGCCAATGCCGACACCGCCATGTATCGCGCCAAGGAGGCCGGGCGCGACAATCTACAGCACTTCTCGTTCGAAATGGCCGAAAGCGTCCGCCAGAAACYCGCACTGACCGAAGAGCTGTACAAGGCTTTGCGGGAAGATGAATTCGTCCTGCATTTCCAGCCGCAGCACAATCTCGGCAGCGGTGAGATCTTCGGCGCCGAAGCGTTGCTGCGATGGAACCATCCGGTCCGCGGCTTGATACCGCCGTCGACCTTCATACCGCTGGCGGAAGAGACCGGGCTGATCGTTCCGCTCGGCGCCTGGGTGTTGCGCGAGGCCTGCCGGAAGGCCAGGTCGTGGCAGGACGAGGGCCTGCCTGCCCTGGTCGTGAGCGTCAATGTCTCGGCGCGGCAGTTCCAGGAAAAGGACCTGGCCTCGGACGTCGCCCATGTGCTCGAAGATGCGGGCCTCGATGCGCGCTATCTCGAACTGGAAGTGACAGAGAGCCTGATCATGCAGGACCTGCCGCTCGCCATTGCCAAGATGCGCGAAATCTCCGACCTCGGCGTGGCGCTGTCGATCGATGATTTCGGCACCGGCTATTCGAGCCTGAGCGTTTTGAAGAGCTTTCCGGTCTCGCGGCTGAAAATCGACCGTTCCTTCCTCACCGACGTGCCCGGCGATGCCAGCAACATGACGCTGTCGATGGCGATGATTTCTCTGGCCGAAAAGCTCGGCCTGGACGTCATCGCCGAAGGCGTGGAAACCAGCGAACAGGCGGCGTTTCTAATGGAGTGCGGCTGCCAGAATATCCAGGGCTACCTCGTCGGCARGCCGATGCCGGCGGCGCAATTCAGCGATTTCATGCGGCGCGCCCAGCCGGTCTTCGGTAGCGACCAAAAATAGGGCCTGTCCTCATAGCCTTTGGAAAACCGTGGCGGACCCCCGCGACAAGGCAGCGTTGCGCCGATTGCAGTGGTGCAGCCGCGGTAGAACCGACTATTTTCCAAAATCGCAAAACCGGCTACGAAACGCTTAGAGCGCTTTGCGTTCTGATAGAATCAGAACCGCGCTCAAAGCCTTTGTTTGAGCATGTCGTTGTCCTGAAACCGGTGCCCACTTTCAGGCGACATGCTCTCGTCTTTTGTTTGTCACAGGTTCTCGTTGGAAAACCGTGGGACACTTTTCCGCAACCTGCCTCGCGAGGCTCTTACGGAGCACTGACATGCTTGATTTCGATCCACTGTACTCGACCTCGCGGATTGAGGCGGTYGAACGGTTCATCAACAAGCATTATGCGCTCGCAGGGCCGGTCTCCTGCCGAATGCTTCAACGCGGCTTCAACGATGTCTATCTCGCGACGGGAAAAGACGGCGAGCGCTATGTGTTTCGGCTTTCCCATCACCGTGCTCGCGGTCCTGCCGACGTCAAAATCGAAACGGCATTCCTGTTGCATCTTTCGCAATCGGGAGTTCCGGTCGCCGCACCCATCCCAACACGCGATGGTGCCTTCTTCCTTCACGGTCATGCGCCGGAGGGTTCCCGTTCGGCGGTGCTGTTCCATTCGATCGATGGCCGCGAGCCGGATGCGACGGACGCCGGCGATGCCCAGGCCAACGGCAAAACGCTTGCACTCCTGCACAGGGCAGCCGAGACATTTTCTTCCGACGGCGCATTTTATCGGCTTGACCTCGAACATCTGCTGCACCGGCCCCTCGCGCGCATTCGCGACAGCGGACTGGTGGAAGACGGGACAGTCTTCGGCGATCTTGAGAGCATCGCTCTACGAACCGGAAAAGCAATCGAAGCATTTGGCGACCTGACCTGGACGCATTGTCATGGAGATTGTCACGGCTTCAATGCGCGTATCAACGACGCCGGTGAAGCTGTCTTTTTCGACTTCGACGACGGAGGTCCGGGATATCTGGCCTATGACCTGTCGGTATTCCTGTGGGCGCAAATATCCTTCGGCCGGAAATCGACCCCCATGTGGGACGCCTTTGTCGATGGATATCGGGCCGTCCGGCCAATCACTGCAGAAGATTTCGAAGCTGCCCACCGGTTTGTGATCGTCCGCCACTTTTGGCTGATGGGCGAATATGCGGGCCGAATGCAGGAGTGGGGAAGCAACGCCGTCGATTGGATCGCGCGGGAGGCGAATTTTCTCAGGAAATGGGAGGACTGGCAGTTTTCCGATCGTCTATTCTGAAATCATCCCACGGGAACCGCTCTTCGACTATCGTCATCAAAGCGACGCTGCGAAAAATCTGGAGACGGCGATTGTTTGAGCATCGCACTTTTGCGAACCATGAGGCCTGACTATACCTCTGGATTGCGACCGGTCGACGGTGCTTGATTCTCAATGACTGGATAAGACTTGATGCCTGGCGAAGCGGCTGATTTTGACATAGCCAAAAAGGGCGCCAACGGGGCCCTCAATCCCTACGCGCCCGGGCTGCACGTGCTGCTCGATCTCTTCGATGCGCGGGGCCTTACGGACCCGGCGCTGGTCGAAGCGGCTCTCCTGGCGGCTGCCAGGTCGTGCGGCGCATCCGTGATCGATATACGACTTCATCAGTTCGGCGAGGCGGCTGGCATCACCGGCGTCGCCTTGCTGGCCGAGTCCCATATCAGCATCCACACATGGCCCGAGACCGGCTTTGCGGCGATCGATGTCTTCATGTGCGGAGCCTGCGACGCACGCCTTGCGGTCGAGCCGTTGAAAGCCCATTTTTCGCCGGTCCGCATCGCGGTAAAGACGATCGCCCGAGGCTGACCGCGCAGCAAGGCTGTTGCAATCTCTTCTTGTGATGCGGGAAAAATCACCTTAGAGCTCTTCCGTCACCCCCCGAAACCACGAGCAGAGAATGGATTTCAAAGCCATCGGCCTGGATGATGTGATCAAGGCGCTGGCCTTCATCATCCTGTATTTGTTCCTCTTCCTGCTGGCCAAGTGGTTCAAGAGCCTGTCGATTTCCTACAAGCTCAACGATGAACTGGCCGAGCGCGACAATCCGGCCATCGGGCTTGCCATGGCCGGTTATTATCTTGCCACGGCGGCGATCTTCGTCGGCGCCCTGATCGGCCCATCGCAGGGGCTGATGCATGATCTGATGGTTGTCGGCGGTTATTCCCTGCTTGGCCTGGTTTTTCTCAATCTGGCGCGCTGGTTCAACGATATCGCCATTCTCCGCCGGTTCAGCGACACCGAACAATTGGTACGGGAGAGGAATGTCGGCGTCGGCGCGGTGCATTTCGGCGCCTATCTCGCCACCGGCCTTGTCGCCGCCGGGGCGATTTCCGGCGAGGGCGGCGGCGTGCTCTCCGCGGTCGTCTTCTTCGTGCTCGGCCAACTGTCGCTGCTCTTCTTCAGCCTGATCTACGAGAGGTTTTCCAGCTACGACATACATGCCGAACTGATGCAGCAAAACCTCGCCGCCGGCATTGCCTTCGGCGGCAATCTGGTCGCCCTGTCGATCCTGATCACCAATGCCGCGGCCGGCAATTTCACCGACTGGAAGAAGGATCTGACGCAGTTCTTCGTCGCCGACCTCATTGCCTTCGTCGCCCTGCCGCTGATCCGGCTCGCGATAGACAGGATGATCATCCCGGGCAAATCGCTCGGCCGCGAGATCCGCGAGGACCGTAATGTCGGCGCCGGCATTCTCGAAGCCACGACAGCCATCGCCTTCGCTGTCGTGCTGGCCTTCCTGATCTGAAGCCGATGACGATGAGCAAACCAAGCTTCGGCCGAAAAGCACAGAATGCGGATCCGCCGCAGCCCGATCCGCAGCCGCCCGGTCCTCCCTCGCGCGAAAGCGTGGACTATACCAAGGTGGCCTATGTGTTCATCGCCTTCGGGTTGCTCAGCCTGCTGACCGCTTTCGTGCTGAGCTTCGATGCGGAATCCGTCTTCCACAGCAATGTCACACGCCAGGAGGCTCCTTCCCGGCCGGGCGACATCGTGGCCGGCAAGTCGGACACGCCGGCCAGCGACGACGATGCCGTCGAGCCCGGCGAACAATATCCGATGCTGAGCTATGCCATTGTCGGCCCGATCGAGGTCACCAGCGACGGCCAGGTTCTGCAGGTCGGCATCGATGCCAGCCTGCCGGTCAACAGCTGGAATTTCGTCGAGGGCGAGGTTCTGGACGCCAACAAAGGCTATCTGTTTTCCTTCGGCAAGGAACTCTGGCACGAGGACGGTACCGACGAGGACGGCTACTGGAACGAAGCCGACAGAAGCTACCAGATGAAGATCACAATTCCGGTGAAGGGCATTTATTACCTCAACATCAAGACGGAAGGCGACAAGACGCCCGACGAGATCTATGTCACCATCGACCGCGCGGTCGGAAGCAGCATACCACATATGATCTTCGGCATCCTGACGCTGGCGATCGGGCTGATCGCCAACGAGATCCTCAACCGCACGCTGACGAGCGTCGTCAGGAGGTTCCTGTGAACCGGGCGACACGCAATGCCGTGCAGATCACCGCCGTCATTCTCGGCGTGATCTATCTGCTGCTGTTCATGCCCGCCGCCAATGGCTACGGCTATTCCGGCTATCACGGCTTCAACACCCGCGCCTCGCGCTGGTATTGGAACGGCGTCGAGGAATATCACGAGCGCAGCAGCCGCGCCGAGAGCATCAATGGCCCCAACCTCCTCGGCGGCGGCCCGGAAAGTGGCAAGTGAGCAGTCCGATCGAAACCGAAACCGACGACACAATGTCATCCGGCACGAGCCGGCGGGCGCTCACCCTGATCTTTTCGGCCTTCGTCTCGGGTCTGTGCTCGATCATCTACGAACTGCTGATCGCCACGACCGCCGCCTATTTTCYCGGCGACAGCGTCATGTATTTTTCGCTGACCATCGGCATCTACATGGCGTCGATGGGCGCGGGCACGTTCCTGTCGAAATATGTCGACCGCGACCTGCTGGCCCGTTTCGTTCGCATCGAACTGGCGCTGGCGGCACTTGGCGGCCTCAGCATCCCGGCGCTCTATTTCGCCTATGCCTGGACCGGATACTTCCTGCATGTCTATCTGTTTTTCACCATCGCCATCGGCGTGCTGATCGGGCTGGAAATCCCGTTCCTCACACGCCTGATGGAGCGCTACAATCCGCTCAAGGTGAATATCGCCAACATCCTGTCCTTCGATTATTTCGGCGCGCTGGTGGCGACCCTTGCCTTTCCGTTCCTGCTGCTGCCGGTGTTCGGCGTCTACCAGTCGTCACTGCTGTTCGGCTTCGCCAACATGTCGATCGGCTTTGCCGTGCTGCACACCTTTCGCGACGAGATCGGCAGTCCGGCGCGTCGGCTGACACGGATCACCATTCTGCTCACCGTCATGCTGGCGGCGATGATCGCGCTGTCGCATTATTTCCTCGAACATTGGGACCAGAGCCTCTACGAGGACCGCATCGTCTACAGCACGCAGACGCGCTATCAGCGGATCGTGGTGACGCGGGATCGCGAAGACGTGCGGCTCTATCTCGACGGCAATCTGCAATTCTCGTCGGTCGACGAATATCGCTATCATGAATCGCTCATCCATATTCCGATCTCACTCGACCCGACGCCGCCGAAGCGTGTGCTGCTGCTCGGCGCCGGCGATGGGCTCGCCGTGCGGGAATTGCTGAAATACAAGGATATCGGTGAGATCACGCTGGTCGATCTCGATCCCAAAATGATCGAACTCGCCAGGACCAATCCCTATTTCACTGCGCTCAATCGCAACAGCCTGGCATCACCGAAAGTAAAGGTGATCCTGGACGACGCCTTCGTCTTCCTGCAGTCCAGCCAGGTACGCTTCGACCTGATCGTCGCCGATCTGCCGGATCCCAACAACAATGCGCTGACGCGGCTCTATAGCGAGCAGTTCTACCACCTGGCGCATGATCGTCTGTCGCCCGGTGGATTGTTCGTCACCCAGGCGACGAGCCCGTTTTTCGCGCCCCGGGCCTTCTGGAGCATCGCCAAGACGGTCGAGAAAGCCGGCTTCGGCAACATCTACCCCTACCATACCAACGTGCCGTCATTCGGCGAATGGGGCTTCGTGCTGGCCAGCGATGCGAAGCTCAACATGGCCCGGCCGCGGTTGACGGTCGAAACGCGCTATCTGACCGAAGCCAACATAATCAAACATTTCGAATTCGACAAAGACACGATAGCGGGGGATGTCGAGGTCAATACCCTCGACCGGCCGGTGCTGCTCGATTACTATCTCAAGGGGTGGCAATATTACAGATGAACCCGGTCGCCTAGCCGGTCCATGTTCAGGGATCGAGAAAGCGCATCATATAGACGGACGACTTGAACTCTCCCCAGGGGTCGACGAAGTGCATGGGCACCACGCCGATTTCCTGCCAGCCGAGGCGGCGGTACAGGCGCTCGCCCGCGCCGCCCTGCACGGTGTCGAGGAGCAGCAGCGTGCGCCCGTGCTTCCGCGCCTCGCTCTCGACGGTTTTCATCAGTGCCTCGCCGATGCCGTGGTTCCTGAAGTCCCGGTGGACGAGCAGCTTGTAGACCTCGCCCCGGTGTGGCGCATTCGGCTCGGGCGACAGATAGAGCTGGACCGTCCCGGCGATCTGACAGTCGACGATCGCGCAGATCAGAAGGCGCTCGCCCGAGCCGGCCGATGCAATGACATCGTTCCAATAGGTTTCGACTGATCCCCGGTCGATGGGAAGGACATGGCCAATCAAAGCGCCGCCTTCGACACTGTCGACGAGGATGTCGGCGAAGCGCGGCAGATGTGATGCAGCCCTGTTGGCGTCGAGGATATCGATGTCGATTGAGCGCATGCTTTGTCGCCTCTGCTGCTGCGGCCGGATTGATCGCACGAATGCGCCGCGAAATGAAGCCTTCCGCGCGTATCGGCAACGACCGCCCGGGGCCAAAAGCAGTCCAGGCCTTCAGGCTCCTTTGCGTCAAAGCCGACGCAACAACGATGGCGCCGCGCCGCCGAGGAAACGGCTCGCCCATCGTCGCCGCCTCTTGAAACGGAGCCCGGAGCGACCTAGCTCGGGTCCATGCCAATCAGAGGAAGTCTCAGGATGAGTTCGAATTTCAGACGATGGTTTACATATGCAGTGCTGGCGCTGGTGGGTGTTTCCATCATCGCGTCCGACCTGCTCCTGGTTGCCGAGTGACGTCCAGACGTGGCCAACTGGGGGGGCGCTCACGCCGGACGCCGGCATCGGTGAGTGACACCGCCGGACACGACCCCACAGCAATTTTGCCGCCAGCTTCGAATAGGACGCGCGCCGTCGCTGCTCGAAAATTCAGGCCTCGCGCTTATCGACGTCGCAATTCCCACCGGTTACCTCTTGAGCGATGCGATAGCGATCATCACGGTGACGGATACCATCATGCCAGCGCCGAGCGTAAGTGCGACCGGCAGCGACGCCAAGGTCAGCATTGCGCTTGCGATGATAACGCCTGTCGCTTCTGCGGATCGTTGCAGCGCGAATATGTCCGGGTGCTTGTGAGCGGGCACCAATGTCTCCAGAACAAGCCCGCAATAGGTTGCCAGGGGAGCCAGCATCAATCCGACCAGAACTGTCCCGACAATGGCCGTCGCGATCGATAGCTGCAGTGCGATAAGAGCCGAACCAAGCGTCATGATCGCGAGTTGCACCAGCGCAGTGCTCCGCTTCGCCATGCGATTTTTGACGCTGACCCAAATTCCCCCAGTGACCGAGGCAAGGCACAGGGGCACCGTGAAAAGAACGGCGAAGCCTGGTTGGTATCCGAATTTCAGTGCCAATGCCACGGCACCGATTTCGATAGCGGCAACGGCCGCGGCACCTGCCACGTCGCACAGAAGCCACATTGCGATCGCGGGGCTGATGACCGATCCTTCGATATGGCGCATGTCCTCAACCGCAGCTGAGCGGGTGTTCGGAACCAACAGCGCCGGCAAGGCACTGAGAAGTGTGAGAGCGACAACGGCAAAGACCGGGAAACAGTGCCGAGGCCGGACGCCATGACCGGTGCCACGACATAGGTCATCTCGTTCAGCGTGGCCGCAATACCGAGTGCCCTGGGCAGCTGGGAGGCAGGACTTATATGATTCAGGAGCGACCGCAGGTAGCCATATGCGCCCGCATTGACCAGCCCTGCGATCGCCGCGAGAGGAATCAACCAAATGAAGCGTGCCTCGCAATATGCAGAGAGCGCAATGGAGGCGAGAGCCAGGGTGCGAACGGCCACCAGCAGCCTCAAATAGGTTGCCGCAGCCAGTTTCTTGCCGAGCCGCGTCAACGGGACAGCACCAACCACTTGCGCCAGTGTCATTGCAAGAATGATCGCCGCGCCGCCACTGGTATCTCCGGTCAGGCTCAAAGCAACGAGCGAGAACGCCACCGGTCCAGCAGCCTGCGGCACATTCATGGTGGCCAATGAAAGCAGCCACCTGCCCAGCAACCACCGACCCGAGGCGTGATCGCGGTCGAGAGTGTCCGTCGATTTGTAAGCCATGAACCGGCCCTCTTGGGGCCGGGCCGTTGTGCGCCCAGCATGGGCGCATTCTTGTGGGTGGAAGTCCCACCGTAAGCTGGTCATGGCGAGCGAAGAGAAGCGCAACTGCGGAAGGGCGACTGACCGTGGGGAGGAAGCGTGGATCGAACCTGCGGGCCGATGGACAAGAACCGGATATGAGGCGATGCCGATCAGGGCGAGCGGGCAACGAACCGCGAAGCTCTTGTGACCAAGGGTCCTCTTGTGACCAAGGGTC
>NZ_JBFUFF010000083.1:0-30531 GCF_056403555.1 Rhizobium sp. P2_G2 | reverse complement strand
GGTCGAGACAAGTGGCGCGACCTGGGTTTTGCAGTGAGAGCAGTGGACAAAAATGCCGCATTCAAACATCGGATCCAAGACGAGAAAGAATGCGAAAGCTCTTCGCCGTGAATTGATCAAAGCCGAGCAGGCGATGTGGGATATGTTGCGCGATCTGCTCCCTTCTGGCGCCCGGTTTCGGCGCGAGACACCGATCGGTCCATATATCGCGGATTTCGCGTGGTTGTCCGCTCGGCTGGTCATCGAGGTCGATGGCGATAGCCATGAGACGCTAGCGGGAAAGATGCACGACGCGGCGCACGACGCATTTCTGAAGCGACAGGGTTTTACGATTCTTCGTTTCGACAATGCACAGGTTCTGGACGGCGCTGATTATGTTTTTACCGAGATCGAGCGGCATGTGAGGCATCTTCTGAAGGGATAGGCTGACGTGACGGTTACTTTTTGAACTTCTATCAAAAGCCCCTGCGTAGAAAGCCGGGCATTGCATATGAGGCAAAAACCCTCTCTGGCTTGCCGGCCATCTCTCCCACAAGGGGGGAAGACTCGCGGCACCGCCTCGGCCCAATTGAGGCACCTACGATGCGGCTGGGTTAGTCCCTCCCCCTTGTGGGGCTGCCAGATTCACACATCGCGAAAACATATTTTAAGTCAGAGACTTAAAGCGCTAGCTACCTAGCCTCACACCGGAAAATCAAAGCTGAAAAATGCAATGAAATCAATGACAGGTTCAGCGGGGGCGAGTCAAGTTTCGGAGTGTCTGAGGAGATGTGTGAATACGGTAGCCCCACAAGGGGGCTTAACCCAACCGCACCGCCGATGCCTCAATCGAGGCAAGGAGCGCGCCGCAAGTCTTCTCCCCCCTTGTGGGGGAGATGGCCGGCAGGCCAGAGAGGGTCTTCGCGCGATATGCGATTGCCCGCGTTGCCAGTCGAGCTTCCATGTGATCCACCTCCCGCCTCCTCCACGCCGGACAGCCCATCCGTGCTACGGCCACCCATCAACCATCCCCCCAATGCCTGCCGCCACCCCTCTCCCCAGAAGGCGGCGCGGCAAGCGCGCCTTCTCTCCGTAGGAGAGACCCCCTTGCCGCGGCTTGCCGCATAATGATTTCAATGACTTACGGCTGCTTGCCGCGCTTGCCGCACTTTGCTTGCCGCGCTTGCCGTAGTCCTTGATTTCATTGAACAAAACGTGCGGCAAGCAATTCCTGGCCGCCGTTTGCCGGACCCTTGCCGCAGCTTGCCGCGCCCTTGCCGCACCCTTGCCGCACATCAATTCAGGTCTCCGATCACTCTCAAACCAGACCTGTTGTTGCGGCTCTCGAACGTGCTGGAGATGATGATTTCATTGTCCAGCCACGCCTTCAGAAGCCGATCCATGACGTCGGAATTGATGTTGAATTTCTGACTCAACGCCCGCGGCGCATAACGCCCCGTCCGCTGCGACTGAATGGTCATGGAATAGGGATTGCCCTTGTCGAAGGCCGTCTGGATTTCGCGCAGGATCACCTTGCAGGTGCTTTTCGACGGCAGATCGTCATGCCGCTCCCCCTCCGCTGCCGTCACCACACAGGAGCCGATCCTGTCGCCATCCTGGTCGTGCCCCAGATCGACCGCTTTCAACTTGAACCTGAACTCCTCGCCGCCCTCGTAATCGCGCTGTTTCGTCACCCTGGCCACGCGCCCCTCGACCTCATCGACCGACACTTCGATCTCGGTATCCGTCGCCGCCCGGAGCGAGGAGTGGCCGCGGGCGCCCTTGGCCACGTCCTTGCCGGTGTGATGGACGATCATCACATGGGCGCCGGTGGCCTGGCGGATCGCATCGACGTTCCTGATGAAGGCGGTCATGTCGGTGGCGGCGTTTTCGTCGCCGCCGGCGATGACGCGCGACAGCGTGTCGATGACGATCAGCGACAGCGGCGCCACCTCCTCCACCTCGCGCGCCAGCCGGATCACATGGGCGGTATCGGCCCGGGGATCGAGCAGGTCGAGCCCGGCGCGGCGTAGCGCCAGGGGCACATCGGTCACCCCCGTCCGGCTGCGCAGTGCCGCGATGCGGTTGGCAATGCCGTTGCCGCCCTCGGCCGCCAGATAGAGCACCGCTCCGCCATCCACCCGGCGCTCCCGCCAGCGGGCCGCGGTGGCGATATGGAAGGCCAGATCGAGGGCAAAGAAGGTCTTGCCGCTGTTGGATGGACCGTAGATCACCGACATCGCCGCATGATCGAGAAAACCCTTGATGATATAGGGCGACACCGTCACCGGCTGGACATGATCGAACCATTCCAGCTCCGATTTCGCCCGCGCCTTCTCCGTCTCGTTCCTTTCTGCCTCCTTCTTCTCCCAGGCCGCCAGGATCATCGCGTTGATCCGCGCCGCCTCCAAGGGATCGACCGCAGGCGGCAGGTCGGATTGCGGCAGGATGCGCGGCTCCTTCCGTCCGGCGCCGAGGCCGGATTGGATCGTCATGCGGCTTTCCACCGCGTCGAGCCCCGAATGCGCCGCCGCATTGGCCAGCAGCGCAAACACCTCGCTCTCGCCGATAAAACCGGCGCCGACCAGCTGGCCGAGCGCGAAGGCGGCTTCGTTGAGCGTGTTGTTGCGCCCGCCCTCGGCAGCACCGGCCACCTTGGCCACCTCCGCGGCAATCGCCGCATCGCAATAGGCGCGGATGCGCTGATCGGACATTTCTGTCCGGGGAACGGCCATCGGCTGGACCGGGCGCGTCGGCTCGCCATCGAGAATGGCGCTGAACCAGTCCGGCAGGACGGGGGCTGCGGCCAGGTCGCCGAACAGCTCATAACGGCCACGCTGCATCTCGCTGCCCGGCGCAATCACATAGCCGCCATCGCCGCGGATATTGATGCCCATATCCTTGAGCTTGCAGCCCTTGTAGAGGCGGCTGTCGGCATTGCCGAAGCTTTTGCCCTCCGGCTGGCGATAGAAGAAATGCGTGCCGTTGCCGGGCGTCGACACGGTCGGCACCGGCGCCGGGTCATAGCCATGATCGGCCATCATGTCGCCCACCGCCAGCACGCCATCGGCCTGCCCGTGCCGGTCGGCATCGATGACGATCAGCCCCGATTTCGCCAGATCCRGCCCCGGCGCCGCATTCGGCCAGGTCCGCCACCAGCGGCTGACCTGCTCCGCATCATTGCTGGACATTTTGCGCCATTGGATCGTCGGCATCGGCTTCTTCGCCCCGTCGCCGGAGGAACGGCAGGGGAAGACGAAATAGCCGAGATCGGCGAGGCGAAGCGCGGTTTCGAAATTGGGGCTGAGGGTCATGGGCATGGATGGGGGTCACAACGGAAGTGACGGCTCTCGACCTCGGACTTTTTTGTCCGAATTCACTTGAATTACGGACAAAAATGTCCGACACTCGCCGCATCGAAACGGAGAGAGACCCATGCAAACCTACGCCTACGCAGCCATATTCGAGCCCAGCGAGCGCGACGGCGGCTTTGTCGTCACCTTTCCGGACGTGCCGGAGGCGATCACCGAAGGTGACGACATGGTCGAGGCTCGGGCGATGGCGCGAGATGCCCTGGGCGTTGCCCTGCTCTTCTATCTGGAAGCCGGCCAGCCCCTGCCCGAGGCCGCCGCGGCCGGCCCGATGATCACGCCGGATCCGGAAATCGCCGCCAAGATCGCCGTGATCGAGACCTTTCGCGGCTCGGGCCTGACGCAAAGCGAGCTGGCGCGCCGCATGGGTCGCGATGAAAAGGAAGTGCGCCGGCTGCTCGACCCGGACAAGGCGACCAAGCTGCCCCTGCTGCAGGTCGCACTTGCCGCCATGGGCTATGCGCTGGTCATCGGCCTGGAGCCGGCGGAATAGCCGAAGGCCGCCCGCCTGGGATTCTTTTCCGCCACACGGAACGATTCGTTTCCGACCGACATGAATCGCCATGGTTGTGCGTGAAAGGTTTGTGTCATGGCCCAGTTCTGGGATAAGGGCGTGGAGCTCGAACTCCACGGCATCGGCAAATATCGCCGCGTCACCAGCACCGAAGAAGCCGCCCGGCACCTGACCGGCGAGGAATGGCCGGAAAGCGACAGCCCGGCCTTCAAGGCGGCGGTCAAAGCCTGCATCGCGGCGCTGGAAAACACCCGCAAGAGGGCGCTGGCCTCCAAAGCGCGCGCGGCGTTCATCAAGGCTGCGGATGATGCGGGGATTTATGTGAGGGAGAGGTAGCGGTGTTGACCTGAGCGGCTTGCGCCGTTCCGGGAAGGCCTCTGTCGCACGTGGCGCACCCCCCTCTGCCCTCCTGAGCTTTTGTCGAAGGGCGGGCATCTCCCCCTCAAGGGGGGAGATTGACTCGCGGCGCTCCCACCGCCTCACATGAACGTTGCAGAGCAGGCGACGGTAGACGAAGCCGAGACGGCGCCCCATCCAATCTCCCCCCTTGAGGGGGAGATGTCCGGCAGGACAGAGGGGGGTGTCCCACCGGATGACGCTACCACACGAGGATCGCAGGAAGGGTCGAGAGGGACACAACAAAACACCAAGCATCGTCCCGATCCTTCCCGAGCAATGGGGTTCAAATAGAAATGCCGGGCGCAGCAAAAACCAGCGCCCGGCTTTGCCTCGCAACGGCCCTCGAAAAAGCGACCGCGTCAAAATGGCCCTCGATCGAGCAGCCTTGCACCCCCATCCCACATCAGACCGGCATGCCAGCCGCCCCAGCCGCCCTCACCGCCCTCACCTCGTTGCGCGGCCCATATTGGCCCGCGGGATCGCTCGCGATCCCCACCTTGATCCGGCAGGCAATGTTGCACAGTTCGTCCACATCGCGCGGCACCAGCCGCCCAGTCGCCGCGCGGATCGCGGCAAATTGCGCATTGGCGATGGCGATCACCTTGTCGAGATTTTGCATATTCTCAGCCCAGAGATTGAGCCGCTGAGAGATGAGGCGATTGCCAAACGGCCCGGCCTCGATCTGCCAGGTCAGTGTCAGGCAGCGGCCGTAACTGCTGGCCCTCGACACGTCCCCGATCGCCGCACCGACAATGCTGGCGCGATAATCACCGGCCGGGACAGGCGCGAAGCCGGTCGAGGCCCGGGCATCATGAGGGCCGGCACGATGCACCATGATGGCGCCTCCCGGGGGTTGCGCCTGCCCCAACAGTGCACCGTCGCAGGCCGAGACGCGCCGCATCGGCATGGTAAAGGGCGATCGGCCCCGGCAGGTCCGCCGGGAAACCGGAGCCGATCGCATCCGGCCCTGCCATGGCCGAGAGAGCGTCAGGGGTCATGTCATGCCGCCTGTTTTTGCGGCCTGTCGGGCCTGAGTTTACGGGCTTCCGGCTTGTCCGTCGGGCTGGTGCAATCCTCGCACCAGCGCTCGATGATCTCGGCCGGCCCGAGCGATTTGTGGCAGGCGGGGCATTGGTCGATGGGGTGGGTGAGCATTGGTGTGGGCTCCGTGGTTGCGTGTGTGGGGCGGCTGAAGTTCATCTCAACAAAGGTGCAGCAACTGCATGCGCGAAAATCCCGCGACATGAGGTGAGGTTGTCACCACCCCCTACTCCCGCCCCACCCGCTGCCCCGCCTCGGCGATCGACAGCCCCGACAGGATCAGCGCAATGAACCGGTCCTCGGCACTGCGCGGCACATCGAAGCCGCGTCGCACCCGGCGGTGGCGGCGCAGCGCCTCGGGCTCTTCCACCTCCGGCACGCCGATCTTGCGCACCGCCGGCGGCACGCCGCCGCCATGGGTCATGCCATATTGCCGGCGCTCGTGGATCAGGGTCGAGTTGGGGGCAAAATGCACGAGGCCCAGAATCGCCGCGATCTCGGTAAACTCCTTGCCCTCGCCATAGGCGATCAGCGCCCGACGGATCTGACTGTCGCAATAGGTTCGCTGCCGCGTCATGGCCTGCTCCTCGTCCTCAAAATCGAAATCCTCAAAACCGAAATCATCGTCACCGGCGCCGGCGCAGAGGCGGCGGCCGAACGCCGCCGGTTGAACCTCGGCAACGGTGTGGCGGCGGCACTGTCCTGCGCTGTGTCGGATTCGCTTGTCATGGCCAAATAAATGCTATATGCATTTTATTCTGTCAATGCCAATCGCATTTTTATTTCGGGTATGCATAACGCATGACTGACATCAACGACATCGCGGCCCGCCTGAAAGCCGCCCGCAAGAATGCAGGCTTCAAGACGGCAATCGCCGCCGCAGAATCGCTCGGCGTGCCCTATGCGACCTATTCCCAGCATGAGAACGGCACACGCGGCCTGACCACGGATGCGAGCGAGCTTTATGCGCGGCGCTATCGCGTCTCGCTCGACTGGCTGCTGACCGGCAAGGGCGACGGCCCCGGCTACATGCCCCCGATGGGGGTCGCCGAGGAGCCGCCGCAACCGCCCGAACGCCGCGCCACCCGGCCGAATGCCAGCTTCCCGCCGATCTACACCGAATTTCCCAAGGGCCGCAGCATCCCCGTGCTCGGCCAGACCGAAGCCGGCCCGAACGGCAAGTTTGTCCTCAATGGCGCCGAAGTCGCCCGCGTCTTCTGCCCGCCCGAGCTCGAAAACGTGCCCAATGCCTATGCCGTGCGCGTCTACGGCACCTCGATGGAGCCGCGCTTCAAGGCCGGCGAAACCGTCTGGCTCAACCCGCAGCTTCCCGTCCGCCACGGCGACGACGTGGTCGTACAGCTCAAACCGATGCGCGACGGCGACGAGATGGAAAGCTATGTGAAGGAATTCCGCGCCAAGAGCTCACGGCGCCTGCAGCTCTGGCAGCACAATCCCGAGGAAGGCGAGAGCCGCGAACTCGACTTCGACACCGAACGGGTGTTTTCGATCCACAAGATCGTGCATCACTCGATGATTTGAGTTGCGTTTGCCGGGGCCGGGGCGGGCCTCACGAGACCTGCTCAGCACCGACAAGGGTTCGGGCATGTCCTGCTCGATTGCGGCGCGGAGCAGATCGATGATTTGGCGTGGCATGGCTGATGACCACATCAGCGACAGCGCCGTTCAGCGCAACAATCGCCGTTCGAGGAAGGATTGCATGTCTCGCCGACCGTCGGCGATGCAATAGATGATCACGTTCTCTCCCATGACGCGATAGATCATCCGCCATGGCTTGTGGTGCAGTTCCCGATATTCGGTAATGCCCAGTCCAACCAATTCCTTCGGCACATTTCCTCTCTCGGGAAAATCCTCGAGGCCGAGGCAGGCTTCTTCGATTTCGCTGAGGATCCGTTCGGCGGTCTGGACGCCATCCCGACCGGTCAGGAAACGGTAGAGATCTTCAACATCCTGTTCCGCGTCCTCCGCAAAAAGAACCTGGTACGACATCAGGTTTCAGGTTTCGACAGGCGGTCGCGAAGGCGTGCGAACGTTTCTTTCGCAGGGCGGACTTTGCCGTCTTCGACCTGCTTGTTGGTCAGTGCCAGCACCTTCAAAAGCGCCAGCGTTTCCTGCGTTTCCTCATATTGCCTGACGTCCTGGAGCACTGCCTTTGCCTCGCCATGCAGGGTGATCACCACCGGTTGCCGGTGATCGCCAAGCTGGCGAAGGATTTCCGGCGCGTGAGCCTTGAGGTAGCTGATGGGTTTGACCTGTTCAGACAATTTCATCGATCCGATCTCCTTTTGACCAGAATATAGACCGTTAATGGTCTAATACCAAGGTCCGCAGAGACAGACGCGCGGGATTCCGTTTGCATGCAAATCACCTTGATCGCCTCCGGGGAAAGTTTCCTGCTTTTCGGCCCCGTGGCCTGAAGAAAACCAAGCCGGCGGAGTGACGATATGTCCGCATGGAGGCGACGTTCGATCCGCAGCAACTGCGCGCCCGATGACAGCCATCCATCGCAGCACCGCTCCGCCCCCTCACATCCCCACCCCCCGCCAGACCGGCGCGATCGACAATTTCCGCCAGCGCCGCGGGCGCGGCGGGCACTGGCTGCAGCGCAGCTTCTCGCACAGCATGCGGTAGCTATAGGCGCCTGAAAATGTAGCGCTTTGCAGCTCCTGAAAACCCAGCACGCTTGCCCTCCCGCATTCCTCGCATTCCACCTTCACGCTTGCCAGTTCGCACAACAAGCGGTTCGCATCCGCATACCCGATAGCGCCGCGCAATTCCCTTTTCTCCATGTTTGTTCTTGTTTTGTTCATGGTAGAAAATCAGGAAACACAATGAGAGTCGAGAGGCATTTTGCAACCTGGACGGTGAATCATCGAAGGCTCTGGATTTGCTCGCATTTTTCTCGACATCACCCTCGCCGCCGACGATGACGACAAAACCTCCTCCATCGAAAAAATGCATTATGCACTTTTCTTGATTGACAATGTTAAATGCGAAACGCACATTTATTTCATCGCCGCCAAACCGGCCGGCCCAGATGAGGATATGCCGATGATCATCCTGTCGACCCTGTTCCGCGACCCCTATCTCCGGCGCGTCTTCGCCCGGGCCGAGCGCGATGGCGGCGCGGTTTGCGCGCCGGCGCGGCCCTACCCCGTCCGCCCGGCGCCGGGCTCGGATGCCGCCGCCCTCAAGCGTCCGGAGGCGTGACATGGTCCGGCATTTCCAAGCCATGACGGAAGCGATCGACGACGCCTGCACCTTGCTCGATCGCCGCAATGACGCGCGCTCGAACCGCGAGGCGTTCCGCGCCTTCCTGGCGAACCTGTTTGCCGGCATCGAGGGCCTCGCCTACCAGCTCGGCGCCGACGGCTCCTACCTCTCCGACGAATTTTTAGACATTACCGGCCGCAACGGCCAGGTCGACAGCGCCTTCCTCGACCTCGTCGACGGCCTGGACGAGGACGCCCGCGGCACCCGCCACGCCCACCGCCGCGCGCTCAACAGCGTCACCTACGATCGCGCGAGGGCCTGAAGCGATGAGCGCAACCCAACCCGACCCCGATCACCTGGTCGAGAAAATCTACGCCGCCCGCGCCGTGCAACAGGGCATAGACCAATCCTGGCCGGATCTGCCGGACCATGCTCGAGCCTATTGGCGCGATCTGGTGGACGTGATGCTGCCGGTGATCGAGGCGGAGATCAAAGCGGCGGAGGTGCGGGCGTGACAAACCGTCCTGTGAACGCCGTCTGGTCCTTTTGAATGACAGCGAATTGCTATGGTGTAGGGCCATGTAGCCTTGTCGGCTCCACGCTTTCCATCAACTGGCTCGCTTCAAGCATCAGCTCGTTTTGCGCGTCTTCGGCCTTCCTCAACTCCAAGACCTCTTCCAGATCAAGAAAGCGCCGTCCTCCAACCTCTCGGCAAGTCAAGTCTCCCGCCTGTATCCGGTGCTCCAACAGAATCTCATCGGAACCAAGGATTTTGGCAGCCTGAGCGGGTGTGACTTCGCGACCGATATGGCCGAAGGCAATCGCTCCCTCCTCGGTGGCGACTTTCAGAAATCGGCTCATGACTTGCGCGAGTTCTGCGGAGAAGCTGACCGTTACATGGTCGCCCGCCGACAACTTCGAGAGAACGCGTTGCGCTTCCTCGATTAATGTCGGATTTAGGCTCTCGTACTCGATCGTGGCTTTACGGCTCATGCCAGGCGCTCCTTCAGCACCATTCTATCGCAACAGGTCACGATGAACAACCGCGCCGATCGTGAGAGCGAGCGGCTCGCCGTGCCGGTAGCCACGTTGTTACGGAATTGCGCGCAATCTCAATTCCATCCTTGTGGAATTCGCTATCTGATTCCGAAAATCTGCGGACCTCGTCGCACCCGCGGCGAGCGGAAGAGACATCGCGCGGAAACAATTGAAACAATTGAAACGGCAATAGGCCGCAATCGATGAACGTCCCCATGGCAAACGCTTTCAAGAGGAAGCCGCGACATAGGAACAAGCCATGAATACGGTCAAGATCAAGGACACGAACAAGCCGGTCGAGGCACTGGCCGGCGACACGCATTATATTCTCGAAAAAGGCGCCACGATCAGCGTCGACCAGATTGAAGGCATCGATGCCAGTGGGACTGCGTCGGGTCGCGTGATCGAAATCGACGGCACGATCAAGGCGCCCAATCAACCGGGCGGCGGTGTGTGGCTCGGCGACCAGCTCACCGGCAAAGGTGGCGGGACGATCGTCATCGGTGATACCGGCCAGATCCTCGACGAGGAAGGCGGCATCGGTGTCGACGGCGACCATTCGAAAGTGATCAACCATGGCAAGATCGATGGCTATCAGGGCATAGGCGTCGGCGCGGATGCGGTGAAAATCCTCAATACCGGCGACATCATTGCCAAGTCCATGGGCATCGACATCCAGGGCGCCAATACCGTCCTGCACAACAGCGGCACGCTGACGTCGACCTCTGTCGCCGTGGATATTCCGGGCTACCATGCCGGCGACGAACGCATCGTCAACACCGGCACGATGTCGGGGGTCCAGCATTCGGTCAATGTCGACGCATCCGTCACCGGCTCCGTCTCGGTGATCAACCGCGGCACCATGTCCGGCGATGTGCAGCTGGGCTCCGGCGACGATATCTTCAACGGCCACAAGGGCACGCTGACCGGCACCGTTTTCGGCGGCGCGGGCAACGACACCTATGTGATCGACAACCACAAGACCCTGATTTCCGAAGCCAATGGCGGCGGCATCGACACCGTCAAGTCGCACGCCACCTATACTTTGGGCCAGGATTTCGAAAATCTCGTCCTGACCGGCAAGGGCAATACCGGCGGCGTGGGCAATGCGCTGGCCAATCACCTGTCGGGCAATTCCGGCAACAACACGCTTCTGGGTGATTTCGGCGAGGATGTGCTCTCCGGCGGCACGGGCACTGACCTGCTGGTCGGCGGCGCCGATGCCGACACATTCGTGTTCAAGACCGGCTTCGGTACCGACACGGTCAGCGATTTCCAGGCGTCCGGCCCCGGCCACGACAAGATCGATCTGTCGCATGTCGATGGTATTACAAACCTGAACCAGCTTGCGGCGCTGATCACCACCAATGGCAGCGACGTGGTGATCGATTTCGGCCACGGAGACAGCCTGAGGCTGATCGGCGTGGAGCCGAACGACCTGCAACCGTCCGACTTCGTCTTCTGATGCGGCCGCCCGCGCGGCGATGCCGTCGCCGAGGAGGCCGGAATCTCGACCATGATCGCCGGCACCGAGGCGCTGGCGCGGTCCGACGCCGCGCCAGCAAAAGTGGAAATGGCAGGCTGCAACAAGTCTCGCGAAACTGAGCAGCATCTTCGCATCCAACCGTTTCTATTTGTGACACCTTCCGTTTGTTCCGATACAGGAAGTGCCATTTGCCGGCTGTTATCCGATTGTTCTTTACTTTCTTAAATCTTTATATAGCTTGGAATGTAAGCAGCGATTGACGTTCCATTGGGAGATGGAGACTTGGGATGAGCAGCGGCAGCCTTCGTCATGCTTCGGGACTATGCTTCGGCATTGCCGGCATCGTGTTTCTCACCATGGCCGGTTACGAAATGCTGACCGGCAATTCCGGATTGGCCACATGGCTTTACGGTTCGGGCCAGGATGAAAACGGCTTTCCGCTGCCGACGCACCATTCCATCTATCTGGCCCCATCGGACCATAGCGATTGAGTCGGACCACAGTGACTGAGACGGGCCAAAGCTTGCTGGCAAAGCCCCTTACGAGTCACTGCTGCAAATGGTATAGGATGTTCGACATCTCGGGAGGATGATACATGCCAGCTACAAAAGACGGAACCGGCACGATCGGCAGCCGTCCGATTTCGGTCGGACCCGGCGCCACAGACCCCATGCACACCGAAGGCTTCCTCGTGGTCACGAAACTGAAGAAGGCCGGCGGATCGCTGGTCATGACCATTCCTGCCGCCGCCCGGGACATGCTCGGCCTGGCTGAAGGACAGGAGATGGCAATCTCGGTCAAGGGGACACAGTTCATCGCCGAACCGATCGCCATGCAGGACAAGGCGATCAACCTGCAGCAGCTGAAATATGCCCTGGATGAACTGGTGGCCGGCTACAAGGCCGATGCCGCACCGACGGAGGATGAACGCGCCTGGATCGACGCGCCGCCGGCGGGGCGCGAAGTCTGCTGAAACAGCGTCCCTGCCTGCCGCATTCCTCGCCTGCCGGGCTGTGTGCGGCGGAGAATGATCGGATGACAATAGCGGCACTGCAGGTTGGGTACAGGTTTTGAGCGGGTTGGGTGCGCCTTACCTTTTGCGGTCGGACGAACGCTTGGGGCGTAAACCCCAAGCCATAACATTGACGGAAGCAACACCCTACCTTCCAAGCGCCCCAACAATCCGGTCGACATTATAACGGAACATCCGCAAATATGTCGAAGCCGGCCCATCCTTATCCGACAGCGCCTCGACATAAAGCTCCCCGCCCGGCTTCGCCCCCGTCGCCGCCGCAACTTGCTTCACCAGTTTCGGATCGTTGGAATTCTCGAAGAAATACACCTTCACCCCCTCCGCCTTGATCTGGTCGATCAGCCTGGCCACATCCGCGGCAGACGCCTCCGTCTCCGTCGACACCCCGAGCGGCGCCAGGAATTTCACCCTGTATTCCCGGCCGAAATAACCGAACGCATCATGGCTGGTGAGGATCTTGCGCCTGGCCTCCGGCACCGCATCGAGCTTGCCATGCGCATAGGCATCGAGTGCGCTGAGCTCGCCCCGGTATTTTTCCGCATTGGCATGAAAACGTTYGGCATCTTCGGGATCGGCGGCAACCAGCGCCTTTTCGATATTGGTCACCCAGATCGCGACATTGACGGGGCTGTTCCACACATGCGGATCGGTGATCGTCTTGCCGTCCTCCTGCATCTTGCGCGTTTTGATGCCGAGCGAGGCGGTGATCGGCGTGCCCTGGTAGCCGGAGGCGGTGATCAGCCGGTCCATCCAGCCTTCCAGCCCCTCGCCGCTGACGAACACCACATCGGCCGAACGCAGCGCCTTGGCATCGGCTGGCGACGGCTCGAATTCATGCGGGTCGCCATTCGGCCCAACCAGGCTTTTGACATGCACATGCTCGCCGCCGATCTCGTGCACCACATCGGCAAGCACGGTGAAGCTGGCGACGACGTCGAGCGTTTTCGCCGAAGCCATTGGCGCTGCGGCAAACGAGGCGGCAAGCGCCGTCCCTGCCAGAACCACGGTTTTAAGGTGGGGCATTTTAGTCTCCTATGTTGTCACATCGTCAGATGCGGGTTGGGAAAAGCCGCCGGAGGGCGCCGGAGGGGCAGAAAATCAACGAGCCGCCATAGAAGACCGCCGCGACCAGGATGATCGTCGGCCCGGAGGCGAGGCTGAAATTGTAGGAGACGATCAGGCCGATGAGCCCCGAGGCGGCAGCGACACCGGCAGCGATCAGCAGCATCACAGGCAGCGTCCGCGCCCAGAGCTGGGCAATCGCCGCCGGCAGCGTCATCAGCCCGACCGCCATCAGCGTGCCAAGCGCCTGGAAGCCGGCGACCAGATTGAGCACCACGAGAAACAGAAACAGGATGTGATAGAACGACCCACCGCCGCGCATGGCGCGCAGAAAACCCGGATCGAAACATTCGACCACCAGCGGCCGATAGACCAGTGCGAGCACCAGCACCGTGACCGAGGCGACCGCGCCGACAAAATAAAGCGCCGTCGCATCGATGGCGAGAATGGTGCCGAACAGCACATGCAGGAGATCGACATTCGAACCGCGCAGCGACACGATCAGCACCCCGGCCGCCAGCGACGCCAGATAGAAACTGGCAAAGCTCGCATCCTCCTTCAGCACCGTCGTGCGGCTGACCAGACCCGACAGCAGCGCCACCACCACGCCGGCGACAATGCCGCCCAGCCCCATGGCCGGCAGCGACAGCCCGCCAGCGATCAGAAAACCGATGGCCGCCCCCGGCAGCACCGCATGGCTCATCGCATCACCCACCAGGCTCATGCGCCGGAGCATCAACAGCACCCCGATCGGCCCGGAACCGATGGCCAGCGCCAGCGACCCCACCAGCGCCCGGCGCATGAAACCGTAATCGATGAAGGGTTGGATCAGGTTGGCGTGGAGAGTCATGCGGCCACCTGGCTTTCTGGGYGGCGCGGCACTTGCTCCCTCTTCTCCCCACCGGGGAGAAGGTGGCCGAAGGCCGGATGAGGGGCCCGCCCCACCCGCGAAGCCCCCTCATCTGCCCTGCGGGCATCTTCTCCCCGAGGGGAGAAGAGGGAGCGCGCTCTTTGCCCGCCCCCAAAATCGCAAGCCAACGCATTCCATCTCATGCATAAGCCCCCTCTGCCCCGACAAACAGCCCGCCCGCCATCGCCCGGGCGCGCAAGATATTGTCCGATGTCAGCGCCTGCCGCGTCGGCCCCCAATGCACCGGCGCCCGCGCCATCAATAGCGTGTCGGGGAAATGCACCTCGATCTGCTCGACGTCATGCAGCACGGCAATCACCGTCCGACCCGCTTTGTGCCAGCGATGCACCATGCGCAGCAGATCGGCCGTCGTCGCCGCATCCACCGCCGTGAACGGCTCGTCGAGCAGAATGATATCGGCCTCCTGCAGCGACAGCCGGGCAAACAGCATGCGCTGGAACTGCCCCGCCGACAGCGTGCCGATATGCCGGTGCTCCAGCCCATCGAGCCCGACCGCCTCGAGCGCCTCCCCCACCTTGACCGCCGCTGCCCGCGACACCCCGCCAAAGGCGCCGGTCTGCCGCCACAGTCCGAGCATGACCGTATCGGCCACCGTCAACGGAAACTGCCGCTCGATCTCGGCGGCCTGCGGCAGGTAGCCGATCCGGCAATCGCCGCGCCGATCGATCCTGCCAGACGCCAGCTTGAGATCGCCGACAATGGCTTTCAGCAGCGTCGACTTGCCCGCCCCATTCGGCCCGGCAATGGCAGTCAAACTGCCCTCGGCAAAAGCGCCGGTGACGCCGTGCACAGCCAGCTGCCGCTCATAGGCAACGGAAATATTATCGAGACGAAGTGCTGCCCGGCTCATGGCAAAGCCACCGCCCAGGCAATGGCCGCCCACAGTCCGGCGAGCAGAACGAGCACGGCGAGGGTGCGTGTGAGTGCCGACTGGGCCAGGATGGAGCTGCGGAAAGGGTGGGATTGGATTGTCATGGAGCATCCTGTCGGGCGAGAAGTGGCGAAGTGTTATAACGTATCATTTTGGATGTCGAGAAAAATGTTATAAAGTTACATTTGGTCGCACCATCGCATTTGTTGTGCCTGCGGCCACCCCCCTCTGCCCTGCCGGGCATCTCCCCCTCAAGGGGGGAGATTGACTCGCGGCGGCGTCTTGCATCTCTCATAGGTCGAGTTTGCGGCATTCAAGGCTAGCTTGAGGCGGAGGTCGAGCGTCTAGCCAATCTCCCCCCTTGAGGGGGAGATGTCCGGCAGGACAGAGGGGGGTCACCGCAAGTGCGAGCAGCCAAGTATGCTCCTGCGGAGCGCCCCATTTCAATCCAGCAACAGCGGAACGCAATCGATCTCCGCATTCTCAATGCCAGCAAATTTCCCCAACAGATCCAAGCGCAGCCGCTCGACGATATCCGCCGGCAGCGTGCCCTCGACCGTCAGGGTGACATCAAAACTGCTCTCGACATAGCGTACGGTAACGCCCTCGACGGTCAGGCGATAAACGCGGAACTCATCCTTGTCCGGCGGGACCTGCACATGCGGCACGTCGGGCTGGAACAACGTCTCAAACAGGTCGAGACGCGGCGCCACGCCGAGTTTGCCGGTGAGCGTGGCATTCAGCGCGATATATTTGTCGCGCCTGTCCTCGAACCTGCGCTCCCAGCGAAGATCGCGCATATCATCCAAATGGTTGTATTCGCGGTCCGCGCGCATGAAACTGTAGCGCGGCCACGCCCGGCAGGTCAGTCGATCCCAGCGTAGCGTGCCGAGGTCGAGCCGCCAGTCGTCGATATTTTCCACCGACATCGGCAAACGCGGGTCAATCATCAACCCGCCCCGGACGATGATGGCGCCATCTTCCGTGCGCTCGGCCGAGTGCTCGTAGAGCCATGGCGGCGCCTCACCCGTGGCATCGAGGCGTTCGAAGCGATAGTCACCGACGTCAAGCGCGAGCAGTTGCACCTTGTCCTTACGCAGTTGCTCATGGGACAGGCCGCCGATGACGATGATCCGGTCTTCCACCAGCGTGGCCGTATGGAAATCCGTCGGCGGAAACGCGTCTTCTGAGTAGCCGAATATTTCGGTCTGGCCGGCGCCATCCGTCACGATCACATCGTTGTAGATGTAGAAATCCGCATCATACCAATCCTCATATTCGCCGCCGATGCGAACCAGCCGGCCATCCGGCAGTATGGTTTCGGTCATTCCAAAACGGTCGAAGCTCCAGCATGGCCCAGCCTCTTCCGATGGCGGTCCGCGGAAAATGATATTCAGCCACCAACCGGTGAAGCGCTGCTCGACCGCCCAGAGCCAGACAGGATTGGTCATCCGCTCCGGATTGCCGGAGCCGCGACGGGGCGAGCGGAATTGGGAAAACAGGTCACGCCCGATGGAAGCGGGCGGCGTGGGGATAGAGGGTCTGCGGACCGTCATGGGAATGGAAGACGCCAGGTGATCTTCCGTAGGACTGGCACAAGTGTGTCAACAGCGACCCGGCACGGTCTCTGCATCATGATGCACTGCCAGCGAAACGGGTCTGGGATCCGAGATAGCATGGGGATGCGACGAGGACAAGCTGGCAGCGCAATGGCTCGTGTGACCTGGCATCTATCTGGAGCCATTCTATTGCTCCGCCGGCGCCCGCGGCGATTTGAGCGAAATAGAACGCGCCTTTAGATTCTCCGGCCACTCGCTGCGTGCCGGTCTCTCCTCCTCGGCCGAGGTCGACGAGCGGTACGTCCAGAAGCGACTTGGCCATGCCAGCGCGAAAATGACCCGCAAATACCAGCGTCGGCGCGACCGCTTCCGGCTCAATCTCACCAGGGCGTCCAGGCTTTCAAGGCCCTCTCCCCTGTCCCGGCTATTGCTTTTCGACCAGCCCATCCCGGCCTTCCGCCGTGGAACATGGATGTCGGTGGTGAAGATGTCAGCCGCGGGTTTTGCTCGCATCCGGCTTGAAGTTGACCAGCAGGGATTTCAGCTCGATTTCGCGAACGCGCCTGGCCGCCTCGCTCGGGCTCACCCAATCGAACATTCGTTGTCCTCGCTCTTTGAAATCGGCCCTGATCTCCGTCACTTCAATCGCAAACATCTCCACGATGCAGAAGGCAACATCGCCGTCAGCAAGTTCTTTCAGATAGGTGTAACGACCCACCGGCTGCTTGTTCGTCCTGCCGCGCACGCCGGCTTCTTCCCATGCTTCGATCGCTGCTGCTTCGTGGGGCTTCTTGCCCTTCATCGGCCATCCCTTGGGAATGATCCATCGCCGGCTTTCGCGCGAGGTGAGCACCAGGACTTCAATCTCGGAACGACCCTCTTTATAGCGGAAGCACAGAGCGCCGCATTGCTGGCGAAACGATTTCCCGAACAGCTTGTCCGGGGTTCGAGCAAGCTGTTGAAGCAGCGTTTCTGATTTGCCCGCCGCGGGCGTTCTGCCTGGTTTCTCTGACGTCATGACGTCTGAGCGTGTCAAATTTTCTTTTCTATCTCAATGGCCTGAGATGTTTTATGACACTTTTATGACAGTCATCCACACAGGAAAGCATACTGGGCACCGCTTCCTCGGGACCGAGGAGCCGCCGCCAGGCTATTTAAGGAATTTGCCTCGGTCGCCGTTGCCTCAACCAGCAAGTGCCATCCTATCCGCTCAGAACATGAAATCGTCCTGGGTCATCGAGACGAGCGAAAAGTTTGCCACCGTCAGCGTCTCCCCGCCGGCAAAGGTCATGACGACATTGGAGCCGGCCTGCTTGGCAGCCGCTTGAATGTCGGCGAAACTGTCGATGTCGGCCACGCCGCGCAGGTCGATCGTGTCGACACCATTGGCGAAATCCATGATCACGTCGTGGCCCGATCCCTTCGAAAAGGCAAATGTATCGGCCTGGAGACCGCCGTAGAGATAGTCGTCGCCTTTGCCGCCGTTCAAGACATCACTGCCGTCGAGGCCAAACAGCACGTTCGAACCGGCATTGCCCTTGAGGATGTTGGCGCCGCCATTGCCCTTGCCGGTCAGCCCGTCATGACCGAAAAGCGTCAGGTTCTCGAAATTGTCGCCGAGGATCCAATTGACCGAAGCCTTGACCGTATCGGTGCCCTCGTTGGCCGCTTCCCATATCTTGGTCGCCGTATCGCTGACGATATAGCGGTCGCTGTCCGCGCCGCCGGAGACCTCGGTCGCGGTTCCGCCCCGGCCGTCATAGACGTCATTGCCATTGCCGAGCCAGATGCGGCCGGAAATGGTGCCGGTGTTGCGGACAATATCGGTCGCGGAGCTGAAAGTGCCGATGATCGCATAATCCGTGCCCGTGATGGAGCCGTGGTTCACGACCTCCGATTTCGCCCCGGCCAGATTCGACAGATCGATGGCGCGTCCATCGCTGTTGATGGTGCCGTTGTTGACGATGCTGAGTTCGCTCGTGCCGCCGACAAGAGCACTGATGCCAAAATGCGCGCTGGCGATCGAGCCGTTGTTGACAATGCGTCCGCCATAGAAACTGGCATCGATACCGACATCCGTGCCGGAAATGGCGCCGTCGTTCTTGACGGAAACGCCCTCGCCTGAGAACTGGATGCCCGTCGCCGCCATCAGCTTGCCTGCATTGATGATCCGCTCATGATCGGCGAAGGCCATGATGGAGGTTTCACTGGCCGTGATGGACGAGGTCTTTGCAACGGTCAGCTTGCCGCCGCCATCGAGGTTGTTGGAGCCGACGGCGATGCCGACGCCATGCCCGCCATTGACGCTGATGTCGCCCTCGATGAGAAAATTCCGGTGCGTCACCACCGCATCCATGACTGGCGGAACCCCTGCGAGCCCGAAAGCGGACTCATCCGCACCGACGCTGAGCACGATATCGGCGTCCTTGCCGAGAACATAGAGCGTATCGGAGTTGAACGCCTTCACCATCTTGGTGTGATGTCCGGTGATCATTTTCGTTTGCATGTGCGAGCCTCGGATGATGTCTGTTGTCGGCGTTTTCCCCCAGCTTTGTTTCTGTAAAATTTCGCAAGGCGCGTGCTTTTGTTTCAAATGTTTCAACGACCAACCGTTGACCAGGCGGACCGGCAGCGACGCTCCCGCTTGGGCGAAGGCTGCTATTTCAGCAAACCGGTCTCCGCTTTGGAACTTGCCGGTTCCTGTGCTTTGGCCGACAGCTGCCTCAGCACATCGACGAAGTCATCGAAGCGCTCTTTTCCCACCTCTTCGGACCATTGCGCATGCAACTGCCGAAGACATCCGAAAATGGCTGCGACGACTTGATGTCCCCGTGGCGTTACATAGACCAGCCGGCGGTCGCCGCCGTCGGCTGCGCGCCGCTCGACATAACCCAGGTCTTCAAGCTGGCTGAGCAGATAGTTCACCGCCTGTCGCGACATCCGCTTCTGACGCGCGAGCTCGGACGGTCTCATGCCGTCCGGCAGCGGAAACGAGAACACGGCAAAATGCGCTTCCTGGAAATCGACAAACCCCGCCTCGTGAATGGCCTGCAGCATACGGTCGCGCACATGCTGCCAGACAACGCGCAGCAGCGCACCGAAGAACGGCGGGCCGGGCAAGGCGTCGGGAATGGAATCCGGGGGCAGGAGGATTGACATGGATGTAAAGTCACTTTACAGATTGACGTAAAGTCACTTTACATGATGGAGGCCTCATTTGGAAGCGCTGCGAAACGATATCGTGCGGATCGGACAACTCGAACTGCGGTTTCTCATCAGTGAAGCCGGCGCGACGGTGTTCGAATTCACGGTGCCATCCCGGGCGCGTGTCCCGGCTCCCCATCATCATCGGGATGCCGACGAATTCCTCTACGGCCTTGAAGGCACCCTGACCGTCATCGTCGACGGGCAGACGCGCGAGATCCGCACCGGCGATGCCATATTCATTCCGCGAGGGGCGGTGCACCATCACGGGAACCTGCATGATGGCACTGCCAAGGTCTTGGCGACCATGACGCCGGGCACGATCGGGCGGCGTTATTTCGAGGAAATTGCCGAAGTGGTGAACGTGCCCGGCAAGCCGGACCTCGCCAAGGTCAATGAGATCATGCTCCGCCACGGACTGGTCCCGGTCTGATCCGTTCGCCCAAGCCTCGGAATTTTGAAACAAGGGCGTCACCAGGGCCGCTTTTGCAGCGAAGCGGACGCGGCCGATCTCCCGAACGTCAGTGCTCTTTCAGCGCCTCGACCGGCAGCGTGACCGCCGCTGACGGGTGACGTCTCGACGGACAATAGAGGTCCCTCCCGATTTGCATAGCGCATGAAAGGCCAGCAGATGACCACGAAAGTTCTGAAAGATATCTATGGAGATGCGATCGCCGTCTCGTCCTCGGGTGATAGCTGGGTGCTCGCCCAGGGCGCGATGATCGTGACGACGAATGAGGGTTTTCTGCAAACGGCCGGCGCATCCGGCAACACCTACGAGATCGCCGGCCTGATCCGGGCGCCGACGGCGGTGATTGCTGGTGGCACGACGACGATCAATCTCGCCGCAACCGGCAGACTTGTCCAGGGCGGTATCGCGGCCGACGGAGGCGATCTGCTGACGGCGAATATCGACGGCAGGATCTCTTCCATCGCAACGGCCATCGATTCATCGGCTGCCAAGACCGTCGTGGACGTCGGCAAGCACGGCTCCATCAGCACGACAAACGCCGTCGGCATCAACGCCGCCGGCAGCGCCAGCGCGGATGTCACCATCGCCGGCAGGGTGAGTGGCGCAGAAGTCGGCTTTGTCTCGACTGCAATGAAAATCACGCTCAATGTCCTGGCCGGCGGCGTGCTTGAAGGTAGCTCCATGGCCGCGTCGATGACAGGCACGGGCCAACTTGATGCCACGATAAATGGCGCGCTCAGAAGTACCGTCAACTATGGCCTTGCGGCCACTTTGGTTGGCGATATCAGCGTCAAGATTGGCACAGAGGGCTTGGTTGACAGCAGCGTTGGCCTGCTTTTGGCAAGCGTTGATCACACGAGCTTCAGCAACCAGGGCGACGTATTTTCACAGACAGTCGGCGTTGCCGTCGGCGGAAACACCATGGACGCCTATAATAACGGCCTGATCGAAGGAGAGACCGGCATGAGCGTCGGCGGAGACGGGCATGTCGTCAACGATGTGAACGGCAAGATCTCTRCCGCCAATACCGCGATCGGCTTGAGCAACTTCGACTATCAGCACGTCTTTGCGATCACCAATCATGGCTTGATCGAAGCGGCAGGCATCGCGATCGATGCGACGCTCGCCGGCGATGTTTCCATCGTCAGCGATGGCAGCATTATCGGCAAGGTCATGCTGGGCGACGGAGACGACGTCATCGACCTGCGCGGCGGCTCGCTCAAGGRCATGTTGTCGGGTGGCAATGGCAACGACACCCTGATCACCGACAATGCCAGGATCAAGCTGATCGAAGCCAGCGACGCAGGCACGCAGGACACCGTCAAGTCCACGGTGAGCTATGTGTTGAGCGACAATGTCGAAAGGCTTTACCTGCTCGGCAGCGCCAAGGCCGATGGCACCGGCAATGCATCCGACAACATCCTGCAGGGCAATTCCGGCAACAATGTCCTGAACGGCCTGGCGGGCCTGGACGATCTCGACGGCGGCAAGGGCAATGACAGGCTGACCGGCGGCGATGATGCCGACACCTTCCACTTCGCCACCGGCGGCGGCAAGGACACCATTACCGACTTCACCCATCTGTCCGACAAGATCGATCTGTCGCACTGGGATGCCATCGGCACGTTCAGCCAATTGAAGAGCCACGCCGACGACGACGGCCACGGCAACGTAGTCATCACCGCCGGCACCGATACGCTGACGATCCTGGGCATGACGAAGGCCGGACTCGACAGCGGGGATTTCACGTTCTAGATGCGCGGATCATTCATCGAACTGGCGAATGGYGCGCGGGACCTGACCTGGCCACACTATTGCTGCGCCGGCGTGATGGTGAAGCGCAATCCCATGGCCGACAGCATCTTGAAGACAGTATCGAGCTGGGGTCTGCCGGTTTTGGAAAGCGACTTGTAAAGGCTTCCCCTGTTCAGATGCGCCTGTTCCGCAACGCCGGCCAGCCCCCCCTCCTGTGCCTTGGCGACATCTTTGAGGGCCTCCTGAAAAAGATCCATATCGCCGGTTTCAAGAAAATCAGCCAGATACACTGCCGCGTTGGCAGGGTCTCGAAGCAGCTCGTCGCGGCCGCTGAAATCAAATGGCCTGCTGGCACTGGTCATTGGCTCATCCTCCGATTGTAGTCTGCAAGATATGATTTCGCTTTCGCGATCGTCCGATTCTGATCCTTCTTCGTCGAACCGGCGAGCAGTAAAATGACCTTCCGGCCAACGACGAAATAATAGATACGAAAGCCGGGGCTATGGTGAATGCGCATCTCACAGATGCCGCCCGCGTCAGCCAGAGACTTCCAGTCGCCGAAATTGCCCAGCTGGGCTTTGCGGATCTGCGCATTCACGAGGGTCTTCGCCGTCTTGTCCCGGATATCGTCGACCCATTCCTGAAAAGGAGCTATGCCTTCTTCGGTTTGATAGACTTCGATCTCGTATCGATCCATTGGCAAAATGTACGCCATAGCGTACACAGATGCAATATGCCGAAAGCGTTCTTGAGGAAGCAAAACCGGAATTGAGGGCACCCCCCTGGCACCATATGCGCCGACCGGTTCCTCCAAACACACACCCACAAAAACGCCCCCACCCCATTGACCCGCCACAAGATCGGCTTATTCTCGAATTAGTTCGTTCACCTTATAATTCGCCTGGCATATCTGCCGCCTCCCACGGCAATCCCGAAGGAATCATCATGTCCGCCCAACGCTCGAACAGAGCGCTCGTCATCGCCGCCGTGATGGCGAGCATGGCGATGATCGCCATTGAAGCCACCATCGTTGCCACAGCCATGCCGCAGATCGCCGCCGAGCTCGGCAATCTCAATCTCTATTCCTGGGTCTTCTCCTCCTTCCTGCTGGCGCAGACGACCATGACCGTGGTGTTCGGCAAGCTTGCCGACATCTATGGCCGCAAGCCGATCCTGATGATCGGCATCGCGATCTTCCTCACCGGCACGCTGCTGGCCGGCTTTGCCCATACGATGCCGGAAATGATCGCCTACCGCCTGCTGCAGGGCTTTGGCGCCGGCGCCATCCAGCCGGTGGCCATGACCGTCGTCGCCGATCTCTATCCCGGCCGCGAGCGCGGCAAGATCCAGGGCTATCTCGCCAGCGTCTGGGGCATATCCGCCGTTGTCGGGCCGCTGCTCGGCTCGCTCATCGTCCATACGCTCAGCTGGTCCTGGGTGTTCTGGATCAACATTCCGGTCGGCCTGGTCGCCGCCACCCTGTTCATCATCTTCCTGAGGGAAAGCGTGGAAAAGCGCAGCGAGACCGTGGATGTCATCGGCGCGGTGCTGTTTGCCATTGCCATGACGGCGCTGATGATCGGGCTCACCGATATCGAGGGCTCGTCGCCGACGCGCATCGGCATTGCTAGCGCTGTGTTCGTCACCAGCCTCGGCCTGTTTCTCTGGCAGGAGAGCCGGGCCAACCACCCGATGGTGTCCGTGGCGCTGTGGCGCAAGCGGCCGATCGCCACCGCCAATGCGGTCACCCTGCTCTCCAGCGTCGCCATGATGGGCCTGACCGCCTTCCTGCCGATCTATGTGCAGACCGTGCTGCAGCGCTCCGCCGTCGTCGCCGGCCTGGCGCTGACCATGATGCTGGTCGGCTGGCCGATTGCGGCGACCGTGTCGTCGCGGCTTTTCCATCGCCTCGGCGTCCGGCCGCTGATGATTACCGGCACGCTGTTTGCGCTGACCGGCGCCTCGTTCTTCGTCCTGCTCACACCCCAGAGTTCGCCGGTCCTGGCCGGCATCGGCTCGCTGATCATGGGTCTGGGCATGGGCACGATGAGCCTGCCGGCGCTGATGCTGATCCAGAATTCCGTCGACTGGAAGGAACGCGGTAGCGCCACGGCTTCCAACGTCTTCGCGCGCAATCTCGGCAGCACGCTCGGCGCCTCGATTTTCGGTGCGGTCTTGAACTATTGCCTGGCGCACTCCGCCGGCGCCGGCAATTTCGGCGCCGACCAGCTGCGCGGCCTGCTCAACGGCACCTCCGTCGTCTCGGCCGTCGAAGCGCCGCTGAGGCTGGCGCTGCAGGATTCCCTGCACATCACCTTCAGCTCGATGCTGATCTTCGCCGTGCTGACCGTGCTGTCGAGCCTGTTCATCCCGCATGTGGATGTCGAGGGCGCGGCACAGGTGCGCGAAGTGCCGGGGCATTGACCTTTTACAGGGCATTCCGCCCGCCGAGGGCGGCGGAGCGCCTTGCAATTTCAGGTCACGAAACTGTCGGCTGTCAGATTGCCGTGCATGTCCGGACCCCAGGGCGTGTCGTTGCCGAGCTTAACGATCCACCAATCATCGGTGTCGTTCTGATAATAGTTCCATTTCGGGCTGTCGTTGGTCATGTCGATTTCGCCGCCCGGCGCGATCAGGTAATAGCCGCTCTCATCCGATTTCTGCTCGATGCTCTGGACGATCTCCTTGATGTGAAAGGCCGTCAGGTCGATCTTGTCGCCGGCAGCGAAGTCGGTGAAATTGAATGTCTCGGTATGGCCGACCCCATTGTTGACCTGCGAGGGGTCGACGCCCTTGACAGGTGCGATGAACACCGTGTCGTTGCCGGCGCCGGTCTTCACCGAGATCGGATGGGGCTGGATGACGTTGATGTCGATATGGATCGTGTCGCTCTTCTTGGACAGCGTGATGCTGTCGAAATCGTTGAGCTGCAGCCGGACATCGCCGTTGACTGGGTTCTTCAGCACCAGTTTCTCGACATTCTTGACGTCGAAATCGCCCGCCGCCTGTAGCAGCATCGTGTCCTTGCCGCCGCCCTTGTCCTCGGTGATCGTGTCGCCCTGGGAATCGACGGCATAGGTGTCGTTGCCTTTGCCGCCGGTCATGTCGTCGTCGCCCCGGCCGCCGATCAGCAGGTCGTTGCCGCCATGGCCGGTGAGCGTGTCGTCGCCGCCCTGGCCGAACAGGGCGTTTGATGAATTGGCCACCGAGCCACCCCCGACCTTGAGGGCATCCTTGGCCTCAAGCGTATCGGATTTTTCCGTGCCGTTGAGCAGCATGTTGAGCTTGTAGGCATGCGAATATTCCTTGGCGACTTCGGCCAGCAGCGGGGTCGCCTGCTGGGTGAACTGCTGTGCCGATTTGATGCCCCAGGAACCGTCGCGCTCGATGATCGTGTCGTAGACGTCCTTGCCGCCGCGATCGGTGCCGTCGAACAGGTAGCCGAGATTCTTGGCGATGTCGTTTATCGTGTGGTCTGCCGCGACGATGCCGACGCGTGAGGATTCGTCGATGCGCCGGTTCTCGTTCTCGAACTGGTGATTGTAGCGGATTTCGTACCACAGGGCGCCGCGCATGTCGTTGTTGAGCGCCCATTTGATGCCGTTGCCGATCAGCGTCTTGGCATTGTAGTAGAGCGACAGCAGCGCCGCGCGCTCGACGGAATCGGCGATCGACGCGCCGCCGGCGGCCAGCGCATTGGTCAGCCCGTCGTCGTATTTCTTGTCGATCACGCCGGCATCGCCGAACAGCGTCTCCTTGAGCAGATCGTCCTGCTGCTGACCGGTCAGCGAAATGCTCTGCAGCGCCTTCTGCTGGGCCGCCGTGCCGCCGGTGCCTTCGACGATCCGTTTGAACATCATATAGTCGAGCGTCACCTTCGTGCCGCCGACGTCGATCTTGCCGCCGGATTTGTAGGTCTTGATCAGCGCCATTCCCTGCTGCTGCTCCGCCGTCAAGCCGTCGAGCACCCAGGAAAGCGCCTTGTTGATCGTGGTGTAATCGAAAGCATCGATATTGAAGCCGCGCCCGATCGTCGGATGCGGGTCACTCGGGGTATTGACATAGAATATCGTGCCGTTGCCTTCATAATTACGGATGAGATTGACCGCATAGGTCTCGAATGCGTCATGCGAAAGCGAACTCAAAGAAGAAAGTGTCATTGCCAGTCCTCCTCCATCTCTTCCCCCAAGGTATTGTATGCCTGGGAAGTGCCGACCGTAAGACTATCACGCATCCTGGCCCGTCATTATTCATGATGATGATGTTCAAGGCGAAGTTTGAGCGGAAGAGTTGCTTTTCTTGAGTAACTCATCCAGCGGCCGGCATGGACACTGCTTGTAGTCGACCCATTTCGCCGGCAACTCTGCCCCATCCTGCGGACGGCTGGCCGATCTTTCCACCGCCCGACCGAGCTGAAGACGCTTTCCAAACTGCTGACAAAGTGGCTTGGGGGAGCACGTGCCCCGATTTCCCTCATTCCTATCCTCGGGCTTGACCCGGGGATCGATCTCGGGAATCTAGCCCTGACGCGTCTGCGCTGCGAAAAGACTCTTCTCGCCCAAGGCCTTGGGCCTGCTGGATCCCCCTGTGGTGAGTGGGGGAATGAGGGCGGAATACGTCGCGGCGGCGGTGAGAAACCCGACGCCAACTAGAACACCAGTCTCAAAGGTTATTTCATCGACGGCTTGCCTGATTTCACCATGGATGCGTAGATCCTTGCATATCCGATCACGCCGTCTTTTTCTTTCAAATATTTCATACCGTCGTGCTCAATAAGCGCGTCCCAAAGATATGCATCGAGTTGCAGTTCCGCCTTCCCGGACCGAAGCGCAACCGAAACGACGATCCCCTGCTTGCTTTCGATCTCCCAATGCAAGGCGGGTCTCAGCTCAATGATCTTCGACCCAATCTTGACCACGGCATTGGCAAATTCAGCACATCCGTTTTCCGGCGGATATTTGTCGCTGACGATCCTGGCCCACCAGTTCTCGGTCACGACGCTTTTTGCATTCGGGCCGAGCATGCGGAGAAACAGATCCGTCCTGATCTTGTAGGTGACGAAAACCGCATATGGCCCGGGYGGCGTTTTCTCCGCTCCCTCACGATACGCCGCCGCCCAATTGATCCAGAACGCATAGTACGTTTTCGTGTTCAGCTTCTCGACCAAAACGAGCTGATCATGCGGGCCGAACCACGCTGCCTCATCCCCCTCCATCTTGGCGAAGTCGGCATCGTTGTGCCACTTGCCCACCGACAACATCCGGTGAAACTGCTTTTCAGTCAGCTCACGATGTCTGCGCTTTCTCATGATCGCCGCGCTCACYGGCGGCGGCATCGGCTGCATCTGGCATTGGTAGAGCGGATTGGGCAGCACCGGCCTGATCTCGATCGAAGACAGCCAGAATACGAAGTGCTCGCCGCCCTGGGCGAGGATTGCCGAGGTAAATATCAGCACTTTTGCAAAAAGCCCGATCATCTGCAGCATGCATGCCCTCGGCGACGGAAATCAAAAGCGGGTTGTTGGCGAACCTGGATACCGTTTTGCACGCTCAACGCAACCCGTCACAGCTCTCCCGACCCTGTCCAGAGCATTGCCGACTTTTTTCTCCAGACCGAAAAGCAGGGACCGGCATGGCTGAGACGCTCCTTGCGTCGCTCCCGATCGCCATCGTTGTCGCGGTCCGGGCCAGTGCTGTATCCCTCACGCGAAAAGTCGGAATGCGCTCCAACCGACAAACACCAGCCAGGCGAGTTCCAGCAGCAGGGGGCAAAAAAACCAGCCCTGGATCATCCAACGCTCCACAACAAGGTGATCAGGGCCACGAGAACCACAAGGACTATCCATCGAATGACGGCCGGCTTTCGTCGCGATCGCGGCTGATGGATGTAATGAAAGTAATAAAAATCCGGTTTCAGTGCCGTATGGCCTGTGCACGAGGGGGGTCGGTCCTGCGTCGTTTATCCTTTCCATAATTTTTACGAAATGTGACTGGTCGAGGCGGGTGCCAAGCTGGATGACTATGAGTGATATGAGCGGTAGCGGAAACGAAAGTCTTGCCGGTGCCACCTAGCTGTGTGCTCGACGGGCCATCGGCAGCGGTGGCCCGTTTTTGGGCGGGGGTTGGTTACCCCTCGCCCGGCCCGACAAACGGTATCGGACATGATGAACTTGCTTGTGAGCGGCAGACAACTTACGCCGTGTCACCGTCGACAGCGGCCTGACAGTCCCAGGGAGCGGGATGTCCAGTCGGATACTCTCTCATCATCCCAGCAGGGCTCAATCATAAAATGTCCGCTGCTGGCAGTAGGAATCAAAAAACTAGACGTTGACATCTCTGCCGGCAGTCTCTATTTGTAGTTTATCGAGATTTGCTTGCTGAGCTTTGGTTATCGCGCGTTTGGCATCGTGCCCTGAACGAACCTTTCCTTTCAAAAATCGCTGTTCGTCATCGCTGCGCTCACCCGTCGCGGTTCTTCAATATTGCTATGAAAGGGTTCATCATGACCACTGGCACAGTTAAATGGTTCAATTCCACCAAAGGCTTCGGCTTTATTCAGCCTGACAATGGCGGCCCCGACGCCTTTGTTCATATTTCGGCCGTCGAGCGCGCCGGAATGCGCGAAATCGTCGAAGGCCAGAAGATCGGCTACGATATGGAGCGCGACAACAAGTCGGGCAAAATGTCGGCTTGCAATCTGCAATCTGCATAATTTGGCATCTGCTTTCCTTTGACCACGGATGTACTGGCACTGTCGAGAGCGCGATGCGAACCAAGGTCAGGCAATTTGCCTGGCCTTTTTTGTTGCCGTGGCATTCCCGGCAAATAGCAGCAAATCACTGCTTACCTGTTGAGGTCCGGCCAAAAATTCCGGAGATTTATCGTGGAAAAGAACGAACTACAGGCGATTAACACCGCATGGCAAATCGCCATGCAGGAGATCCTGCGCATGGTGGTGCGCGACATCTATAAAACAGGCGACGAAGCCAGCTTCAACGCACATATCAGGCGAATTGAAGAGGCGGCTGTCGATAGTATATACGCCGGCCTGATGCTACGTGGGACTGACGATTGGACAGAGACGCTGGTTAAAGAAAAAGCCAGCAATTTCGTGACCAGCCTGCTCACATCATTTACCTTCGACCGCGCCTAAGTCCCGTCCCCGCGAACAGTTGAGTTCGCCAGGCGAGATGTTCGGGTTTAATCATTGCTCGCACGTGCGAGCTATCCCTTTCAGGATCGTATCATGACAGAGACATATAGCAGATCCCGCCAACAGGCCGAGATTGCCTTCGGCAAAGAGCAAACCGAGTTCTTCGCTCGGGGACAAGCCGTTCAAGCGCTTGACGCGGTCGCCCAGGCGCGCGACGAAAAGACCTTGCGGTTGCGAGAGGCTCGGAAGGCAAAAGAATTACTCGATCGCCTGTCGGCCACCACTCCCATCACCCGGAAAACCGCTATTTCCTAGATGCCAACGTTGGCTCCCCCCAGCATCAAGCGCTGGTTCAGCTCATGGGAACGCTTGCGGAAATCAATGGCGAATGAGGCCGGCAGCCAAGCGTGGGCACGCAGGATGCTTGGAACCGACCAATAATTCCGCTTAGTGAGCCTGACTCCCGACATGCGAGTGACGGGAACACATGAATGACAGGGTCATTCGTCCCCGCTCAGGAAATGACCGATCGCAGCGAGGGGGCAAATGCCATCGCAGACGATCTTCGTAATCGCGAGCATGGGTACCGCTAGAATCGCTCCCGGCACCAGCAGCGGTCCCAGGATCGGGACGAAATTCAGCAAAAAGGCTGTAACGCCCCAAAGCACGAGATCACTGAGCCCCGTGAGCCACATGATAAGGCCGGTTCCCAAGCCTACGGCAGCGTTCATTACCGTGATCGTCGCCAGATAAGCAGAAATGTTTTTCTCGACGTCTTGCGACATCTCGACAGCCTGCCGCTTTTGATTGAAATTTGGGAGTATTTCGACCGCTCGCCTAAGGAAGGTGGTGCCAGATACGAGCAAAAAATACAGAACAAGGATCGTTTCGAAAAAACTTGCGGCAAAGTGGGTCGTGCCCGCGAAAAGTGCGGCGGCCATTGTGGAGCCGGAACTGCCGTTCATCGCTCCGGGCTGCATGAAGCCATCAACCTTTTGAAGGAACGTTTGTAACGCCTTCACCGGCTCGTTCAGGAATTTGAGCCGTTCCTGCAGCCGGGGAATCCCCTCTGGCAATTTGGCGGCCCTGTCGGTGGCCGGACCGGATATTGCCGCACCAATGCCGACGATCGTTCCGAACGCCAGCAGGATGAGGATAAGGGCGGCACCTAAGGACCAACGTCACCTTATGCTTCTCCGCCAACCAGGCCTTGCTGGCCGCCAAGGCCGGCGCCACCTACGTCTCGCCGTTCGTCGGCCACTTGGACGACATGAACATCAACGGCATGGACCTGATTGTCGACATCCGGCGCATTTTCGACAACTACGCGTTCGAAACGTAGATCTTGGCAGCGTCAATCCGGACCGGAAACCATGTTCGCGAAGCAGCCCTCGCCGGAGCCGATGTCGTTACGGTTCCCGCTGCGACAC
>NZ_JBFUFF010000082.1:0-30887 GCF_056403555.1 Rhizobium sp. P2_G2 | reverse complement strand
CCTCAGGCCTGGGTCAGCGCCTTCTTGAGCTCCACCGTCATCTGCTCCATCTGCTGTTCGGCCAGCGCACGCTTCTTGCGGCCGTCCTCTTGCACCTTGAGCACGCCGCCGATCGTGTCGATCAGGTCCTGGTTGGCCTTGGCGAGCGTGTCGATATCGACAATGCCGCGCTGGGCCTGCTCCTCGACCGCGATCGCCTGTTCCTTCATCATCTCGGAGGCTTGGCGGATCATCGTGTTGGTGGCGTCGGTGACGGTCTTCTGCAGGTCCAGCGCCGATTTCTGCTGCGTCAGCCCGAGCATGATCACCATTTTCTGCTTCCAGGCGGGGACGGTCAGCGTCGAGGTCGCCTGCAGGTTCTCGATCAGCGTTTCGTCTCCGGCCTGGACGATGCGGATCTGCGGCAATTGCTGGATGCCGAGCTGACGGGCCTGCTGCAGGTAGAAGACGCGTTTTTCCAGGCGATCGAGCGCCTGCATCGCATCCTGGTAGGTCTGCGCTTCGAGCATGCCGCCGCTCTGGCCGCCTGTCGCAGCATCGGCCGTGGCTTTGAGCTTCGGGAGTTCAACGCTGCGGAAATTCTCGGCGAATTGCTTGCCTGCCTGAACATAGGCGTCGAGGCGCAGGATCGCCTCCTTGGTTTCGTCATGCAGGTCGTCGAGGATGGCGATGTCACGGCGTAGCACATCCTTGTGGCGGTCGAGTTCCAGGCCGATACGGTCGATCTGGCTGGCGACATCGTCGAACTGCAATTTGAATTTTTCGATCTGTGCCTGGGCCGAGGAGAACAGGCGGCTGAAAAAACCCTGTTCCTTGAGCGTCGCCGGATCGAGGCTCTTGGATTTGAGGATGATTTCGGTGAGCAGTTTGCCGGTGTCGCCGAGGTCCTTGTTGCGGATGCCGGCGAGGATCTTGTCGGCATAGCTGGTGACCGATTGCTGGGCGTTGTCGCCGTAGACCGAGATCGAGGCGCGGTCGGAGATGTTGATCGTGTTGGCGATCCTGGCCACCTCGGCCGGGTCGGCGGTGACCGCAGGCAGGTTGGCGGACGCTGTCATCGGTACGATATCGGTCTCGGCCATGCTTCGTTTCCTCATCTGTGCAGACTCTGGCATCTGCACGTTCACCCCAAATGTCGCCACGCACGCTTTTTTGCATGCAAGGCCCCAGACTCGGGCCGACAATCGCAGCCGTTTATGACAGTTCGATTACAGTCAGAAATTTCGGCCTGCCGGTCGCCCGCTTGATTTTCCTCACACCCGTAATAACGTTGAACGTGAGAGGGATATTCGGACAAGGCAAGGGGAAGTCGATGCAATTGACACCATTCGACGTGATCAAGGCGCGTGCCGAGGCGCGCAAGGGCAAGGAAGGGCTTGCGGAGATCATCGCCAGGCGATTGGCGCGGCCGGAGGCTGAGCCGACGGATGCGCGCCTGCTATCGTCCATGGCCTTCCATATTTTCGCGGCTGGCATTTCCCACAAAGTGGTCGAGAACAAGTGGCCGGGCACCGAAGAGGCATTGCTCGGCTTTGATCCCAACCTGCTCAACATCCAGCCCGACGATTTCTGGCATGACCTCCTGGGCGACACGCGCATCATCCGCCATGGCGCCAAGGTCAACGCCATCCGCCACAATGCCGCCTTTGTCAGCGACCTGACGAAGGAGCATCGCAGTGCTGTCCGTTATCTGCTCGAGTGGCCGGCAACCGACCAGATCGGCCTGCTCGATTTCCTGACCAAGCGCGGAGAGCGGCTGGGTGGCTATACCGGTCAATATGCCCTGCGGGCCATCGGCAAGGACAATTTCGTGCTCTCGCAGGATGTGATCGCCTGCTTGAAGGATGCCGGCGCGATCACCGGGGATGGCAGCACCAAGAGCGAGCGGCGGGCGATCCAGGAGGCATTCAACGCTTGGGCCGGGCAATCCGGACTGCCGATGTCACAGATTTCACTGACCTGTGCGATGTCGATAGGGGCGGAGTATGCGGAGTAGGGTGGGGGTCTCATTTACCCCTCACCAACTCCGGCCAAGGGTTCACTGCGTTCACCCGGCCTTCGTATCCTCTCCCGCAAGGGGCGAGGAAAACTCGCGGCAATGCTTCGCCACAAATACGACGGCGCGGTTCGCTGCAACGGCGCAACAGGTTTTTCCTCGCCCCCTGTGGGAGAGGATAGCAAGGCCGCGAGAGGCGTAGCCGATTGCTTGGCCGCGCTTGGTGAGGGGTAAGCTCTTCTTCCAAAGTAGACCAGCCTCAACCCCACCGCCGGAACAGCGCACTGGCGTTGACGCCGCCGAAACCAAAACCGTTGGAAATGGCGTGTTCCATCACCATCGGCCGGGCATTGCCGCCGACGAGGTCCAGGCCTTCCGCGACCGGATCGGGATGGACGAGGTTGCGCGTCGGCGGGGCGATCTGGTCGCGCAGTGCCATGATGGTGAAGACTGCTTCGAGCCCGCCGGCGGCGCCAAGCAGGTGGCCGGTGGCCGATTTGGTGCCGCTGACCGCAATGGAGCCGTCGCGGCCGAAGACGCTCTTGATCGCCTCCAACTCGCCGCGGTCGCCGACCGGCGTCGAGGTCGAATGGGCGTTGAGATGCTGCACCTCGGCCGGCTGCAGTTTGGCTTGCTTTAGCGCGGTCAGCATGGCGCGGCGGGCGCCGTCGCCGTCTTCGGGGCCGGAGGTCATGTGATAGGCGTCGGCAGAGGTGCCGTAGCCGACGAGTTCGGCCAGCGGCGCCGCGCCGCGGGCCAGGGCATGTTCCAGCGTCTCGATCACCAGGATGCCGGCGCCTTCGCCCATGACGAAGCCATCGCGGGCAGTGTCGAATGGGCGCGACGCCAGTTCCGGCGTGTCGTTGAAACCGGTCGACAGCGCCCGCGCCGCCGCAAAGCCGCCAAGGCTGACCGGGTCGATACAGGCCTCGGCGCCGCCGCAGACCACGACATCGGCTTCACCTGAGCGGATCAGCCGCGCGGCATCTCCGATCGCCTGGACGCTGGCCGCGCAAGCCGTCACCGGCGTGCCGAGCGGTCCCTTGAAACCATGGCGGATGCTGACCTGGCCGGCGGCAAGATTGGCAAGGAAGGAGGGAACGGTGAAAGGCGACAGCCTGCGCACGCCCTTCGTCCCCGCGGTGCGAACCGCATCGGCGATCGCCGGGAAGCCGCCGATGCCCGAGGCGATGATCGTTGCCGTCCGCTCGAGGTCTTCCGCATCCGTCGGATGCCATCCGGCTTGGTCGAGCGCTTCCTGGGTGGCGGCCATGGCGAAGTGGATGAAGCGATCCATCTTCTTCTGGTCCTTCGGCACGATGTAGCGGTCGGAGTCGAAGCCGCCCTCCGGATCGTCAGCCAGATCCGGCACGCGGCCGGCGATCTTCAGCGGCAGGTCGGCGACCTCTTCCTCCGGCAGGCGCCGCACGCCCGAACCGCCAGCGAGCAGCCGTCTCCACGATGTGTCAACGCCGACGCCGAGCGGCGAGACCACACCCATTCCCGTGACCACGATGCGTTCCATGAAAATGTTCCTTCAAGCGTCGATGCCGAGATACCAGGCCCGCATGCGCGCGATGCGCTCACGATCCTCGTCGTCCGCCGCCGGTCCCGGCAGCAGGCTGGTGTTTTCCGGTTTCAGTTCCTCGCCGGTCTCCGCGTCGACGAGCAGCGTGCGGCGTTCCTTGCCGGAGCCAGCATCTGCGAGCAGGAAGGCGAGGTCGTCTTCCGGCACATGCCGGCTGCCCCAGGAGAACAGCGCCATCAGCACCGGGAAAAAATCGCGGCCCTTGTCCGTCAGCCGATATTCGACACGGACCGGCCGCTCGCTATAGCGATGTTTTTCGAACACGCCTTCGTCGACCAGGTGTTTCAGGCGGCGTGTCAGGATGTTGGGCGCGATACCGAGGCTCTTCTGGAACTCGTCGAAACGCGTCAGGCCCTGGAAGGCATCGCGAAGAATCAGAATGCTCCACCAATCGCCGACGCTGTCGAGCGCGCGGGCGGCGGGGCATTTGAAGCTCTTGAAACTAGTCCGTTGCATGATGCTAGTGACTAGCATGGTGACTTGCATGATGCAAGTCGGATAGTGCGGGTGATGTCTTCTGCGGGACGGCTAGGGCTACCGGCCTGATGTCGAATGAGCCTATGTCGGCAAATGGTGGGTCAACTGTCGGCGATTGGGCCGGTAAAACCGATGCGTATGACCAGTGGCTGGACGGCAGTCGCGTGGCGCGCCAGAATGCGGTCGGTCAGGCGTGAGGGCGCTCTGGAAAGAGCGAAAAAACCCGTCGGACAGCGCATTCAGCACGTCCGGCGGGATCAGGGGCCAATCAAAGGGCATTGATTGACTGGAAGAGAATTCGTTATATTCCCTTATTATCAACGAACAAGGCGGAATCTTCGAACCGCGACAAATTGATCATATCGCGTCCGCCCAATTCCGCACTTTGCTCGCCATGGCGGCTATATGATCTGCCGCCGAGAAGCCGGAGATTTTCTTGCGCGGCTTGAGATCGTGGTCGCCGTCTTCAAGCCAGAAGATCTCGATCCGGTCTGAGAGCGTGTATGCCGGCACTTCGTCAATCGTGCCAAACGGATCCCGCGTTCCCTGGGCTATCAATGCAGGGGTTTTCAACGTGGCAAGGTGGGCCGTTCGCAACTGCTCCGGCTTGCCTGGCGGGTGGAAGGGATAGCCGAGGCAGAGAAGGCCGGCGATCTTGCCTTGCGCATGGAGCGTGTCCGCGACCATGCTGGCGACGCGGCCGCCCATGGATTTGCCGCCGATGATCAGTTTGCCTTTCGCACCCAATCGATCGATCGCGTCGATATATTCCGGCATGACCAGTTCCGCTTTTGGAGGTGGTTTGGTCTGGCCGGTACGTCGTGCCGCCATGTAGCCGAATTCGAAGCGGACGACGCGGAAGCCCTTGGCGGCGAGCACGTCGGCGGCCGCAGTCATCGAGGCGGAATCCATCGGCGCGCCGGCGCCATGGGCGAGCAGGATCGTGACGCCTGCGTCCGCTGGCCCGTCAAACAGGAAACTGTTTTCCATTCGGATTCCTCCACGTTTCCCCACCTATCAAGGCAAATGCGCGGACATGCAAGCCCGCAGGAAACGGGTGGCAAGCCGGCATGCCGATCCTAAAATGGTCGCCAAGGAACAGGAGATCGATGATGAACATGATCGTGCACGAGCCGCTCGCAGACGCCGAAACGCGTGTGGCGGCCTATGACTGGCAAGCGATTGCCACGGAACTGGACGATTTCGGCTGCGCTGTGATCAAGGCCCTGCTGACGCCGGCGGAATGCGCTTCGATCGCGGAACTCTATCCGCGGGAAGAGCATTTCCGCAGCCATATCATCATGGCCCGGCATGGTTTTGGCCGCGGTGAATATCGCTATTTCCGCTATCCGCTGCCGGACCTGGTGCAGGGGCTGAGAACTTCGCTTTATGGTCGGCTCGCACCGATCGCCGATCGCTGGAACGAACGCATGGGCGAGGAGATGCGCTATCCCGATGCGCATGCGGACTATCTTGCCCTGTGTCATTCCGCCGGGCAGGTCCGACCGACGCCGCTTCTGTTGCAATACGGGCCGGGTGATTTCAACGCGCTGCATCAGGACCTCTACGGCGCGCTGGTCTTTCCGATCCAGGTAGCGATCCTTTTGTCCGAACCCGGCCGGGATTTCACCGGCGGTGAATTCGTGCTGACCGAGCAGCGGCCGCGCATGCAGAGCCGGGCCGAGGTTGTGCCTCTGCGGCAGGGCGATGCGGTGGCTTTCGCCGTCCATAACCGGCCGGTGCGCGGTAGCAAGGGCAGCTACCGTGTCAACTTGCGGCATGGCGTGAGCCGCCTGCGATGGGGCATGCGGCACACGCTGGGCATCATTTTTCATGACGCGACGTGAGCATCTGCTCAGGTCTTCGGCTTCTCCAGATGGCCGCCGAAGGCGTAGCGCATGGCCGACAGCAGCTTGTCGGCGAATTCGGATTCGCCGCGCGAGCTGAAGCGCTGGAACAGCGCCGATGACAGCACCGGCACCGGCACGCCGGTGTCGATTGCCGCATTGAGCGTCCATCGGCCTTCGCCGGAATCGGAGACATGGCCGCCGAAGGCTGCCAGTTCCGGATCCTTCTTCAGTGCGGAGGCAGTCAGGTCGAGCAGCCAGGATCCGATGACGCTGCCATGCCGCCAGACTTCGGTGATCGCCGGCAGGTCAAGGTCGAAGCGGTAATATTCCGGATGCTGCAGCGGGCTGGTCTCGGCATCCGCCTCGCGGCTCTCATTGCCGGCATCGGCGGCGTTGAGGATATTGAGGCCTTCGGCATAGGCCGCCATGACGCCGTATTCGATGCCGTTATGCACCATCTTGACGAAATGGCCGGCGCCGCTCGGGCCGCAATGCAGATAGCCGAGATGGGCGGTGCGCATGCCTTCGCTGGCGCCGGCTTCCACGGCGTCACCGCCCGGCGCGAGCGTGGCGAAAATCGGGTCGAGATGACGCACCGCCTCTTCCGGGCCGCCGATCATCAGGCAGTAGCCGCGGTCGAGACCCCAGACACCGCCTGACGTGCCGACGTCGATGAAGCTGATGCCGGCCGGCTTGAGCCTGGCGGCATGGTCGACGGCATCGCGATAGTGCGAGTTGCCGCCATCGATGATGATGTCACCGGGTTTCAACAACGTGGCGACCTGGTCGGCGATCTTCGCTGTGATCGCCGCCGGCAGCATCAGCCAGACGCAGGTCGGCTTTTCGAGCTTGCCGATGAACTCCTCGAGCGAGTTGGTGCCTGTCGCCCCTTCCTTGCCAAGCCCTGCCACCGCATCGGCGTTGACGTCGTAGACAACGCAATCATGGCCGTCGCGCATCAGCCTGCGCACCATGTTGGCGCCCATCCGGCCTAGTCCCATCATTCCGATCTGCATGGAGTGTCCCTCATTTTCGGGTGGCGAGGCAGACGGCTGTGGCAAACGGATGTCGCGCCGTCTCTCGGGAACAGATATTTACCGCAAATGGCGACGGTTAAAATCCAGCCGGCCAGAAAAATTTCCGTGATGGCGGCGAGGGCAGTCAGACAAGCGTCGACTGATCGATGCAGGGCAGGTCAGGCACTGCGTAATAATCGCCGGCATCTTCGCAATAAAGCTGGCTTTCCATCTTCAGGCCGGTTGGACCGTCAAGGGCGCCCGCATGGATGGAAATGTATTCAGAGCCGAAGCGGCGCCAGAAGAGATTACTGCCGCAAGTCGGGCAGAAGCCGCGTTCGGCATTGTCGGAGGATTTGTACCATGCCGGTTCGCCGCTGATGGCGATATCGGCCTGGAGGGCCTGGGTTGCCGCAACATAGTGGCCGGAGGCCTTGCGGCATTGGTTACAGTGGCAGGCGACCACCGGCCGCAAAGGGCCGGAAATCTCATAGGCAATGTTTCCGCAAAGGCAGCTTCCGCGCATACCAAGTCTCCAGGCTGGCAATGATCCTTTTTGATACCGTGGGAAACAGGGGCATGTCTGGCGCTTTGGCGACATCGGCTGTCGATGGCGGCGTCGACCGTTGCGGCCCTAACAGTTTTTCGTCAACGACCGCAATTGCCGTCATCAAACTGTCATAAACCAAGATGTGCCTATATTCCTTSGCGTTTACAATGAGTCCATCTCGTGAGAAGGCGGTGGCATGGAATCGATGCTGGTCATGATTAACCTGTTTGGTGCGGTGGGGCTGTTGCTCTTCGGACTGGCGCAGGTGAAGGAAGGTGTATCGCGCGCCTTCGGCGCGAAACTGCGCAGCGGCCTGGCAAGTGGTACCAGCAGCAGCCTGCGCGCGATCGTCACCGGTTTTGTCGCCACGCTTGGTCTGCAGAGCTCGACCGCGACGGCGCTGATGACCGCGTCCTTCGTCGAGCGTAACCTGATCCGAGGGCGGATGGCGCAGGTCGTGCTGCTGGGCGCCAATGTCGGCACTGCCGTCACGGCCTGGGTCGTCGCACAAGGCATAGAATGGCTCGCGCCGCTGATGCTGCTGGTCGGCATCGTTCTCTATCGCGGCAAGAACAGCGCAAGGCAGGGCGGCGGTGCGGCGCTGATCGGTATCGCGCTGATGCTGCTATCGCTGCAATTGCTGTCGGCAGCCACCGCGCCGCTGCGTCATTCGCCAGCCTTGGGCGCCTTTATCGGGCTGCTTGACGGCGCCTGGCCGGTGGCGCTGATTTTTGCGGCGGTGCTGGCGGTGCTCTGTTCTTCGAGCCTCGCGGTCGTTGTGCTCATCGTTTCGCTCAATGCCGCGGGAGCGCTGACGCCGGGTCTGACGATTGCGCTGGTGCTGGGGGCCAATCTCGGTGGGGCCGTGCCGCCCGTGCTCGCGACATTGGCGTCAGCGGCCGAGGCCCGCAGGGTGACCGTCGGCAATCTGATCATCCGGGCTGCCGGCTGTGCCGTGGTCTTGCCGCTTGCCGGCCTGCTTGCCGGCAGACTGCCGTTGCTGCCGCTTTCGCCTTCGACCTGGGCGGTTGATATCCATCTGGCGTTCAACATCGCGGTGGCGCTCGTTGCCTGGCCGCTGACGCCGCTGGTCGCCCGACTGACAGCGCGGCTTATCAAGGCGGAGCCGCAGGCCGATGACGGGCCGAAATATCTCGACCAGCAGCAGCTTGCGACGCCGGTCGTGGCGCTGACCAATGCCACGCGCGAGGTGCTGCGCGTTGGAGATACCGTCGAAAAGATGCTTCTTTCCTCGAAAGAGGCATTCGCCCTGAACAACCGGTTTCGTCTGGGTGACATTGGCGGGTTGGAACGGCAGGTCGACAGGCTGCAGGCGGAGGTCAAATTCTATCTCTCGCGGCTCAACCGCCAGGAATTGAACCAGGAACAAGCGAGCCGCTCCTTCGTCGTCATCGACTATGCGATCAATCTTGAACATATCGGCGACATCATCGAAAAGGGACTTTGCCCGCAGATCGCCAAGAAGATCGATCAGGGCCTGTCCTTTTCGGCTGATGGTTATCAGGAGCTCGATCGGCTGTTCAATCTGACCATCGACAATCTCCGGCTGGCGCAGACGATCTTCGTGACACGCGATTTCAACCTCGCGCGCCAGCTGATGGAGGTGAAGGACGAAGTCCGGATGATGGAGAAGCAATCGTCTCAGAGGCATATCGAACGATTGCGGGATGGGCGCGCCGAGAGCCTGCAGACCAGTTCGTTGCATCTCGATCTGCTACGCGATCTCAAGCGGATCAATGCCCATATCGTTTCCGTCGCCCATCCCATTCTCGACGAGAGTGGCGACCTCAGGGAAAGCCGGCTGCGCAAGCAGGCAAAATAAGAGCGCCCGGACAGGTCCGGGCGCATGTTGCAAAGCATTTCGCGGAGATCAGGCCGATGCCTTCTGACGCACCGGCAGCCGCCAGTTCGGGCGGATGAAGTGGCAGGTATAGCCGTTCGGATAGCGCTCCAGGTAATCCTGGTGCTCCGGCTCGGCTTCCCAGAAGTCGCCCACAGGCGAGACTTCCGTCACCACTTTGCCGGGCCACAGGCCCGACGCGTCGACATCGGCGATGGTGTCGAGTGCGGTGGCTTTCTGTTCTTCGTTCTCATAGAAGATCGCCGAGCGGTAGCTGGTACCGAGGTCGTTACCCTGGCGGTTTTTCGTGCTCGGGTCGTGGATCTGGAAGAAGAATTCCAGCAATTGCCGATAGCTGAGTTTGGCGGGATCGAAGACGATTTCGATCGCTTCTGCATGTGTGCCGTGATTGCGATAGGTGGCATTCTTCACATCGCCGCCGGAATAGCCGACGCGCGTGGAAATCACGCCCGGGAAGCGGCGGATCAGATCCTGCATGCCCCAGAAGCAGCCACCGGCCAAAACTGCGCGTTCTCCAGTCATTTCACTTCCTCCACCTGGTCGAGATAATCTCCATAGCCTTCCACCGCCATGTCATCGCGATGGATGAACCGCAGCGAGGCCGAATTGATGCAGTAGCGTAGGCCGCCGCGGTCGCGCGGGCCATCCGGGAAGACATGGCCGAGATGGCTGTCACCGAATTTCGAGCGCACTTCCGTGCGGATCATGCCATGCGAGACGTCGCGCAGTTCTGCGACGTTTGCCGGCTCGATCGGCTTGGTGAAGCTCGGCCAGCCGCAGCCGGACTCGTATTTGTCCGACGAGGCGAACAGCGGTTCACCCGAAACCACGTCGACATAGATGCCGGGTTCCTTGTTGTCGACATATTGTCCCGTCCAGGGGCGTTCCGTTCCGCTCTGCTGGGTGACGCGATATTGTTCGGACGACAGATTCGCCACGGCGTCGGCAGTCTTCTGATATGTCTGCATGTGCTCTCCTTCCTTGGAAGGCAAGCGACCTATACGAGCCGCACCTTTGGGCTCGATCGGAGGCCGGGGGACGGCCGCCGGGGTCGGGATCGACCGCTCGTTCGCTTGCACCCGCCTGTGGCGGATTGGTCGGTCCCTATGTAATGGCGGGTCGGGCGGCTATCAAGCCTCGGCGTTGGGCGTCTCGTCGGCGCCTTCGTCCGTGTCCTCGTCAGTGCCTTCGGCGGTACCCTTGTCAGCCGCTTCGACGAGCGCGACGAGGGCTGCGGCATAAGCGGCGCGCATCGCGGCATTCTCGACATCGGCATGTTCGATGTCGCGGTTGTGACGGCGGGTGGCCACGGTGCTCACCAGCTTGGCCTGCTGCTTGTGCGTCGAGGTCGCATGTTCCTTGGCGGCCTGATACTGGTGCAGCAATTCCTCGCTCTTCCATTCGGGATCGGCAACGACATTCTGGATGGCCATGCCAGCGGCGCGGATCGCGGACTTGAAAACGTCTGGCGAAATCGCCGGTCCTTTTCGTGAGCGCGGCTTTGCCTCGGCCGGTTCAGCCTTGGCGACAGGCGCCGGCTTGGACTTTTCAGCGGCCGGCGCTTTCGCCGGGGCTGACTTGCTGAACGGCTGCGGCGTTTTGAAAAACGGATCGCGAGCGGCAGGTGCCTTCGATGGCGACGGCTTGAAGACAAACTCGGTCTTGTGCCGGGCCGGCGGGGGCGCGGGCGGCGCGGCCGGTTTCGGCGGCGCAGACGGGCTCGACTCGCCGGCATCAAGCTCCGGCTTCTTGAATTTCAACGAGATGATCGGCCGACGCGGCGGGGAAGTCATGCATTTGTCCACTATTGCAGCCGGGCTCAGCCGGCGACATCTGACCCAGTCTCATGCGGATTATTGGCGCATAATGCAACTCCAACATGACATCGCGCCAACGAGTCGAAGCTACACACACGATGGCATTACCGTCAAAGTCAAAACTTTGTGAAAATAATGGCCTGACAGCAGAATAAGTTCTTGCTCTGGTTCATAAATGAGTCTTGCACGATTCCAAGGCCCATTTATGGGACAATTCGAAAGAGGAGAGCAGTTTGTCCCGTTCGACGCGTCTCATTTTGATCTGCCATGGCACAACAGCGGCAACGCGGACGGCGGCATTTCCGGCCGACGAGGGGCTGCTCGCCCCCGATTCCGAGGTTTTTGTGCGAATCAGCCAGGCACTGCCGCATGCCGATCACGTGCTTTCGGCACCGGAGACCCGGACACGGCAGACCGCCGAGGTGTTTGCGTCTCAATTTTCCATCGATTCGTCGCTCGGCGACATCAGCTGTGGTCGCTGGGCGGGAAAACAATTGTCGGATATCGAGCGCGAGGATCCGGAGGGACTGATGGCCTGGATCACCGCGCCAGAGGCAGCGCCGCATGGCGGCGAATCAATCGTGCAGGCGATCGCGCGGATAAACGACTGGCTGCGTGGGCGAATGGCAATTGGCGGCATGACCATTGCCATCACCCATCCCGCGATCGCCAGGGCCGCGCTTGTCGCCGTGCTGGAGGCCCCCGCGGCGAGTTTCTGGAAGATCAGTGCACAGCCGCTCGGCGTCACCGAATTGACCTCGGACGGGCGGCGGTGGGCTCTCAAGAGTTTTCGACAACTGGCCGAATGACGCGCCATTGGCGTTGCTTGAAACGCTTGAGGCGCGTCCATATCTCTCACCTTCACAGGGTTGATGAAACGCGGCCTGATGGCGCGCTCCCGAGTTCTTCGGGAAGGATTTCTCATGGGTTACATCGATAATGACATACATGCGGCGCCGGACGGCGAGCTGCTCGATTCCTATTCCAGGACGGTGACCACCGTGGTCGATGCGATCGGCCCGGCGGTGACGCAGATCACCATGCCACCCGGCGGCCGCGGCGGGCAGGGCTCTGGCTTTGCCATTTCGCCCGACGGGCTGCTGGTGACCAACAACCACGTGGTCGAGGACGCCAAGACCGTGCGGCTGAAGATGCCGGATGGTTTTGCCGGCGAGGGCAGGGTGCTGGGGCGCGATCCTGACACCGACCTGGCGCTGGTTCGGGCCGATTCCAGCCTCCCGGCCTGGGCGCCGCTCGGCAATTCCAAGAATCTGCTTCGCGGTCAGATCGCAGTGGCGATCGGCAATCCGCTCGGTTTCGAATGGACAGTCACGGCGGGAGTCGTCTCTGCACTCGGCCGCTCGATGCGGGCGCAGAACGGGCGATTGATCGACGACGTCATCCAGACCGATGCGGCCGTCAATCCCGGCAATTCCGGTGGGCCGCTGGTGTCGTCTTCGGGTGAAGTCATCGGCGTCAACACGGCAGTCATCCGCGGCGCCCAGGGCATCGCCTTTGCTGTCGCCTCGAACACGGCGAATTTCGTCATCTCCGAATTGCTGCGCTGGGGCCGGGTCCGCCGGGCCTATATCGGCGTGGCGGCGGATACGATCTCCCTGCCGCGGCGAATTGCCGTGCGCGCCGGTATAGATGGCGAAACCACGGTCAGGCTGCGTCGCGTCGAGCCGAACGGGCCGGCTGACCAGGCGGGATTGCAGGAAGGTGATCTGATTCTTGCCATTGAGGGCCAGACGGTACACGGCGTCGATGACATGGTGCGTCTCCTGGGGGGAGAACGTATCGGCCAGGCGACCGAGTTCACGGTGTTGACACTGGCCAATGCGATAGAGATGAGGCGCGTGCTTCCGGCAACGCGCGGCTGATTGCCGCGCATTGCCTTTCTGTCTTGATTACTCGCTCTTCGGCACCGGTGCGTCCGTCACTTCGACCATGCGGTTGAAGTAGAGGGCGATCAGGGTGCAGACCGCGCCCGACAGCAGATAGTAACCGACATAGTGCAGGCCGAAATGGCTGGACAGCGTCAGTGCCACCAGTGGCGCGAAGCCTGCGCCGACCAGCCAGGCAATATCCGAGGTCAGGGCCGCGCCGGTATAACGATAGGCGCGGTTGAAGCGGAAGGACACGGCGCCGGTTGCCTGGCCGAAGGACAGGCCGAGAATGCCGAAGCCGATGATGACATAGGCATCCTGGCCGCGGTCTCCCGATGCGATCAGCATCGGGCCGATGAACGAGAAGATGGCGATCAGCACCGCACAGATGGCGAGATGATTGCGCCGGCCGATCGTGTCCGACAGCAGGCCGGAGACGACGATTGCACAGATGCCGACCACTGCGCCGATCACCTGCACCACCATGAACTCGCCGATCGACTGCGTGCCGAACAGGCTCATCCAGGTGAGCGGGAAGATGGTGACCAGGTGGAACATGGCAAAGCTCGCCAGCGGCACGAAAGCGCCGATCAGGATGTCACGTCCGTAATAGCGGATGACGTGGGGAATCGGCTGCGGCTGCAGCTCGCTTTGCTCCAACGCATCGCCGAATTCGCCGGTCGCCACAAGGCGCAGACGGGCAAAGAGCGCCACGACGTTGATGGCAAAAGCGACGAAGAACGGATAGCGCCAGCCCCATTCGAGGAAATCCTGGCTGGAAAGATTGGCGACAAAATAGCCGAACAGGATGCTGGCCAGCGCGAAGCCGATCGGCGCACCGAGCTGCGGAATCATCGCATACCAGCCGCGACGATTCGTCGGTGCGTTCAACGCCAGAAGCGAGGCTAGGCCGTCCCAGGCGCCACCCAGCGCAAAGCCCTGGCCGAGCCGGAACAGTGCCAGAAGCCAGATCGACCAGTGACCGAGCGTCTCATAGCCCGGCAGGAAGGCGATCGACGCCGTCGAGCCGCCGAGCAGGAACAATGCGATCGTCAGCTTGGCGCCGCGGCCGTAATAACGGTCGATGGTCTGGAAGACCACGGAACCGACGGGTCGTGCGCAGAAGGCCAGTGCAAAAATGGCGAAGGAATAGAGGGTTCCCGTCAATCGGTCCGGGGCGAAGGGGAAGAAAACTTGCGGGAACACCAGAACCGAGGCGAGACCGTAGACGAAGAAATCGAAGAATTCGGACATGCGTCCGATGATCACGCCGATGGCGATACTGCCCGGCGAAACCGGCTTTCCGTCATACATATGTCGGGCATCACGTTCGAGCGTGACCGACGATGGTCCCAATTTGGCTGCTGCATTCATCTGCTCTTCCTCCTACGCTTCTGTGACAAAGCGCCTCAGAACCGATCTTGGCGCAGTTGGCGCGGATATCAAGAGCTACTGGGACAAAAAGTTCGCTATCCGCTTGGAAGCCAGACAATAATTGATCTTGGTTGCAAAACTTTCGTGATGCCATGGCACCTTCCGCGGCGTCTGCTATAGTGCCGCCGCTCACGCATGCCTCATATGCAAAAACCTGCATACCCGTATCCGGGTTTTGCCGCTAGTTCGAAAAGTACATTATGTCGCATTGCGGCATCTTTGCTGCGCCGCGACAACACGCCTCATTTCACTAAATCAGTCAGTGTTTTAGTCGCCGCATCGATAAACACGAGGAATTAGAGACGTGCAGGAATTCAAGAAGTTCTCCCGGCTATTTCTTGCCATCCTGATGCTGCTGCCGCTGGCCGGCTGCAATTGGGTTGTCATGGCGCCGTCCGGCGATGTCGCCGTCCAGCAGCGGGACCTCATCCTGGTTTCCGTTGTCCTTATGCTGCTGATCATCGTGCCCGTCCTGTTCCTGACGCTGCTTTTCGCCTGGCATTACCGGCAGGCCAACGTCACGGCGAAATATGATCCCGAATGGCATCATTCGATGCGGTTGGAAATCATCATCTGGGCCGCACCGCTGGCCATCATCATCGCGCTCGGCGCCGTGACCTGGATCTCGACCCACAAGCTCGACCCCTACCGTCCGCTCGACCGGATCGACGCCGAGCGCGCCATCCCGGCCGGCACCAAGCCGATCACCGTTCAGGTCGTGGCGCTCGATTGGAAATGGCTGTTCTTCTATCCAGACCTCGGCATCGCTACGGTCAACGAAATGGCGGCACCGGTCGACACCCCGATCAGATTCCAGATCACTTCCTCCTCGGTGATGAATTCGTTCTACATTCCGGCGCTGGCGGGCCAGGTCTATGCCATGCCGGGCATGCAGACGCCGCTGCACGCCGTCATCAACAAGGCCGGCGAATACGAAGGCCTTTCGGCCAATTTCAGCGGCCCCGGCTTCTCCCACATGCGCTTCAAGTTCCATGGCCTCGACAAGGCCGGCTTCGACCAGTGGGTTGCCTCGGTGAAGGAAAAGGGCACGGCGCTCAATACCGACGCCTATCTCAAGCTCGAAAAGCCGAGCGAGAAAGAGCCTGTTCACTACTATGCCTCGGCCGAGAAGGACCTGTACCACCGGATTCTCAACATGTGCGCCACGCCCGGCAAGATGTGCACCGACCAGATGATGCATATCGACATGACCGGCGGCGCGGGCAAGGAAAGCCATGAAAATCGCGACAAGCTGAAGATCGACGCCGCGCCGATCGACGAATTCGGCAGCCCGAATTTCAAGATGACCGAGACGCAGGCGATCGTCGTCCCAGAGGCGAAGAAGGACTCCGGTGACATGAAGGGCATGGACGATATGTCGAACATGCCGGGCATGAGCCATGACAACACGGATGCGGCCAAGCCCTCCACGAAGTGAAACTGGCGTGAACCGCGCCGAGAAAATATCGCAGAACGGATTTTCCATCCATGTTTTCCGACCCTGAAATGCAGAAACTGATCTTTGGCCGGCTGACGCTGGACTCGATCCCCTACCATGAGCCGATCCTCGTCGCGACCTTCGCCGGCGTGGCCGTGGGCGGCCTGGCCGTGTTCGTCGCCATCACCTATTTCAAGCTCTGGGGCTATCTGTGGCGCGACTGGCTGACCAGCGTCGACCACAAGAAGATCGGCATCATGTATATCATCCTGGCGCTCGTCATGCTGCTGCGCGGCTTTGCCGACGCGCTGATGATGCGCGGCCAGCAGGCCATCGCCTTCAACGGCAATGAGGGCTTTCTGCCGCCACACCATTACGACCAGGTGTTCACCGCGCACGGCGTGATCATGATCTTTTTCATGGCCATGCCGTTTGTCACGGGGCTGATGAACTTCGTCGTGCCGCTGCAGATCGGCGCCCGCGACGTGTCCTTCCCGTTCCTCAACAATTTCTCCTTCTGGATGACGGTGGCCGGCGCGGTGATCATCATGATCTCGCTGTTCATCGGCGAATTCGCCCGCACCGGCTGGCTTGCCTATCCGCCGTTGTCGGAAGGCGCCTATAGTCCAGGCGTCGGCGTCGATTATTATATCTGGGGCCTGCAGGTGGCGGGTATCGGCACGACGTTGTCGGGGATCAACCTGATCGCCACCATCGTCAAGATGCGTGCGCCCGGCATGACCTTCATGAAGATGCCGGTGTTCACCTGGACGTCGCTCTGCACCAACATCCTGATCGTCGCCAGCTTCCCGATCCTCACCGCCACGCTGGTGCTGTTGTCGCTCGACCGTTATGTCGGCACCAACTTCTTCACCAACGACCTCGGCGGCAATCCGATGATGTATGTCAACCTCATCTGGATCTGGGGCCACCCGGAAGTCTACATCCTGATCCTGCCGGCCTTCGGCGTGTTCTCGGAAGTGGTCGCGACCTTCTGCGGCAAGCGGCTGTTCGGCTATGCATCGATGGTCTACGCCACCTGCGTGATCATGATCCTTTCTTACCTCGTCTGGCTGCACCACTTCTTCACCATGGGCTCCGGGGCTAGCGTCAACTCCTTCTTCGGCATCACCACGATGATCATCTCGATCCCGACGGGTGCGAAGATGTTCAACTGGCTGTTCACCATGTATCGCGGCCGCATCCGCTATGAGGTGCCGATGCTGTGGACGGTGGGCTTCATGATCACCTTCGTCATCGGCGGCATGACGGGCGTCATGCTGGCAGTGCCGCCGGCCGACTTCGTGCTGCACAATTCGCTGTTCCTGATTGCCCACTTCCACAACGTCATCATCGGCGGCGTGCTGTTTGGCGTGATGGCTGGGTTCAATTACTGGTTCCCGAAGGCGTTCGGCTACAAGCTCGATCCGTTCTGGGGCAAGTTGTCGTTCTGGTTCTGGTTCATCGGCTTTTACTTCGCCTTCATGCCGCTCTATGTGCTCGGCCTGATGGGCGTCACCCGCCGCGTCAGCCAGTTCGAGGACCCGTCGCTGCAGATCTGGTTCATCCTTGCTGCCTTCGGCGCGCTGTTGATCGCCTGCGGCATCGGCTGTTTCCTCATCGATCTCGTGGTCAGCTTCTTCAAGCGCGAGCAGTTGCGCGACACGACCGGTGACCCGTGGGATGCGCGCACACTGGAATGGTCGACGTCTTCGCCGCCGCCGGAATACAATTTCGCCTTCACGCCGGTCGTTCACGACCATGACAGCTGGTACGACATGAAGTCGCGCGGCTATACCCGTCCGCTCGAAGGCTACAAGCCGATCCATATGCCGAAGAATACCGGCACCGGCTTCATCCTCGGCATGCTCAGCATCGGCCTTGCCTTCGGTCTCATCTGGTACATGTGGTGGCTCGCCGGCCTGTCGTTCGTCCTGATGCTGGTGGTGGCGATCGGCCATACCTTCATCTACAAGCGCGACTTCTACATCCCGGCCGATGAAGTGACTGCAACCGAAAAGGCGCGCACGGCGCTTCTGGCAAAGGTGTAACGCCATGATCGAATCGCATGCCCATACGGCCGAAGCGCCGCAATTCTACGTCACCGAGGAGCACCATCCGGAAGGCAGCACCATGCTGGGCTTCTGGCTCTACCTGATGAGCGACTGCCTCATCTTCGCGATCCTTTTCGCCACCTATGGCGTGCTTGGCCATAATTATGCGGCAGGCCCGTCGCCGGCGGACCTGTTCGAACTGCCGCTGGTGGCGGTCAACACCGCCATGCTGCTGTTCTCGTCCATCACTTATGGCTTCGCCATGCTGGAGATGGAGAAGGGCAACAAGGGCAGCGTCCTCACCTGGATGCTGATCACCGGCCTGTTCGGCGCCGCCTTCATCGGTATCGAGCTCTACGAATTCGGCAACCTGATCCGCGAGGGCGCCGGCCCGACACGCAGCGCCTTCCTGTCGTCCTTCTTCACGCTGGTCGGCACACACGGCCTGCACGTGACTTCCGGTATCATCTGGATGATCACGCTGATGGTCCAGGTCTCGATGCACGGCCTCAATGAAGCCAATCGCCGCCGCCTGATGTGCCTCAGCATGTTCTGGCACTTCCTCGACGTCGTCTGGATCGGCGTCTTTTCCTTCGTCTATCTTCTTGGAGCCATCGGATGAGTTCTGAAGCACCCGCACACGAGGATGCCCTCGAGGCTCATCACGCCCATAGCCACGGCCACCAGGCCGGCCACGGCACTTTCGGCAGCTATATGACCGGCTTCGTGCTGTCAGTCATCCTGACGGCCATTCCGTTCGCGCTCGTCATGGGCGGGATGATCGAGAACAAGGTGCTGCTGGCGGTGGTCGTCATGCTGATCGGCGCCGTGCAGATCGTCGTCCACATGGTCTACTTCCTGCACATGAACACCAAGTCGGAAGGCGGCTGGACCTTCATGGCACTGATCTTCACGCTCGTGATCGTGGGGATCGCGCTCGCCGGTTCGCTCTGGGTCATGCATCATCTCAATGAGAACATGATGCCGATGAGCCCGGAAGTGATGAAGAACATGCCCTGAGGCATGTCGATATGCGGCGCGCGATCTTCGGAGGCTTGCTGACCCTGCTGTTTGCCGCCTTCGTGGCGCTCGGTATCTGGCAGGTCTACCGGCTCTCCTGGAAGCTCGACCTGATCGCGCGCGTCGATCAACGGGTGCATGCGACTGCGGTCGCGGCACCCGTTTCTGCGTCAGCGGATGACGAATACCGCAAGGTGACGGCGACCGGCGTTTTCCTCAACGACAAGGAAACCTTCGTCCAGGCGGTGACCAGTCTCGGCGCCGGCTTCTGGGTGATGACGCCGCTGAGAACGGCGGATGGTTCGCTTCTGTTGATCAACCGCGGTTTAGTGCCGGCCGAAAAACGTGACCCGTCGCATCATTCGCAGCCGGCCGGGCCGGTATCGGTGACCGGCCTGTTGAGACTGACGGAGCCGAAGGGCGGCTTCCTGCGGGCCAACGATCCGGCCGATGATCGGTGGTATTCGCGTGACGTCGCGGCGATCTCGGCCGCTCGGCACTTGGACCATGTAGTGCCATATTTCATCGATGCCGACGCGACGCCCAGTCCTGGCGGCTTTCCGGTGGGTGGGCTGACGGTGATCGTGTTTTCCAACAATCATCTTGTCTATGCCATCACCTGGTTCGGGTTGGCGGCGATGACCGCGGTTGGCGGCTGGATGCTGTTTTACCGGCGTTGAGAGATGTGGATTGTGGCAGCGCCGTCCGGCGCCTCGGTGATTTCGATTCTGTCACCATCTGCGATAGCGCTGATGTCAGCAGTCAGGATGGGGCAGACAATACCATAGAGCGAGCGGGCGACGATGGCGCCCGCAGTGATGATCGGATCGGGTCGTGCCATGATGATCGCGACGGGGCCGAGGCCATTGCGGATGACTTCGGCGAAGACAGATGACGATGAGGAAGAACCTCGGCCGCTTGGCATGACGAGGATCTTGCCGGCCAGCGGTGTTCCGCAGGCAGCTTGGGTCTTGTCGATGATTTTGCCGGTTTCCGGATCGACGCCGCCCCAGAAGCTCAGCGGCGAGGGCAGGACGAGGGCAGGGCCGGTTGCTGTGCCGAGGACGTAAAAGGTGGCGGGGCGGGTCATCCGGGATACCCCCCTCTGTCCTGCCGGACATCTCCCCCACAAGGGGGGAGAGCGGCAAGCCGCACTCTCCCTGCCTCAAGTAACCGAACGCTGCTGAGCATGTGACAGCAAATTGAGGCAAGGCAGCGCCCCATCCACTCCCCCCCCTTGTGGGGGAGATGCCCGGCAGGGCAGAGGGGGGTAATGCTTGCACCGACGGTTCCGACAGACAGCCTCATCCCCCGACCCTCGCGACCCTGCCCGCCATCGCCGACGCAACGCAATCCTGCAATTCACCGAACGCAACCTTCACGCCGATATTGGCCGGTGCGTAATGTGCCCATTTGCCGGAATTGGTCATCACCGCGCCGTCGAGCCTTTCGAGAATGGCGGTAAGATAGGTGCAGGTATCGGTGACGACCCGAATGTCGGACGCTTCGATCAGCGGCAGCCTGCCGTCACGAACCAGCCCATCATAGGTCTCGCGACCGGTATTGACATAGATCGGCACGAGCGGGCGTCCACCCACCATAAGCGCCAGCAGCCTGTCCCATTCCGCTCGAGAGAAATGCGGCGTGCCGAGGCAGATGGCAGTGAGCTGAGTGCCGTCAGCCACGCCGGACAGATGCGCAACCACGCGGCGGACATCGGCCGGCGTGACGTCGATGACCCGTTCCGGCTCTCGTCCGCCGAAGGCCTCGGTCAGTGTCGGCGCCTCCGGCGTGACGCCGATGGCGTGGAAGAGGGCGACGGCGCCGCTGGTGGCGGAGGCGGCACCCAGTGCCTTCAACTGATCCTCGTCGCGCGGTTTGGGCAGGCCGTCGACAACCGGGATTTTCTGGCCACTTTCGAAGCCGATGATCAGGCCGATGCCGACGAACGTGGCGTCGCTTTCGAGTTCGGCATCGGAAAAGCCCTTGAGGCGGAAGAGGATTTGGCCACGGCGGTTCTCCGCGAGGTGCAGCCCGCAAGCCGGCACGCGCCCGGTGATGGCGGCGCAGAGATCGATGAAGTCGCCATAGCGGTTGGTGCGGGCGCCGATCACCGAATTGGCGAAGACGATGGCGTTGGATTCTCCCCAGGCGATTTGCTGACCGAAGGTCGGGCGGAAGAGCGTCTGGTAGGGTGCGCAGGTAAAACTCGGCATGCAGCCGAGTTCCTCGTGGGCATGCATCAGGCGCACCAGAGGCGGTTTCTCGGCCGCGGGCTGCAGCATGATTTCGGGATGGATCAGGTCCATCGAGCCGACATTCAGCGTCGTCGGCACTTTCACCCTGCCGCCGAGCGCGATCAGCCGCTCGACGAAATCGAGGCTGACTTGGCCGTGATAGAGGCAGCCGTCGATATGAGCGCCGGTGATGTCGAGGAAGTGCGTGGCGCCCACGGCTTCGCCATAACCCTGGAGGATTTCGAAGGCGAAGGCGGGTGCGCCGCCCATGTCTCCGGCTGCCATTGCCTGATCGATATCATCCAGCGCCAGCGTCATGATGGCAGATGCGCCTTCAGGTCGTCATGGAGCGCCTTGGGAATGGTGACAAAGCCATTGTTGAGCGAGCGTTCGCGGGCCTCGTAGCGGCGCTGCGAGGGCAGGCGCGCGCCCTGGCCGACGATCGCATCGAAGAGGAGTTCGGCGCGTTCGAGATTTTCGCTGAGCGCCGCGCCAAGAAATGAAGCGGGGTCGAGCGCGATGATCAGTTCGCCATGCATCGGGGCGGCTCCGGCGCCTTCGTCATATTTGATCGATTCCATGCTCAGGAGATCGCCGATCAGCGGGCCGGCGAGCAGTTCGACCATGGCCGACAGCGCCGAGCCCTTGTGGCCGCCGAAGGTCAGCATGGCGCCTTTGAACACTTCCAGTGGATCGGTGGTCGGCGTGCCCTCGGCATCGATGCCCCAGCCGAGCGGCAGCGGTTTTCCCGCACGCCGATGCAGTTCGATCTCGCCGCGCGCCGTGGCGCTGGTGGCGAAATCGAAGACGAACGGATAGCTATTCGGCCGCGGCCAGACAAAGGCGATCGGATTGGTGCCGAAGACCGGCTTCGTGCCGCCCGCCGGCGCCACCCAGGCATGGCTGGGCGTCAGCGCCAGTGCTGCGAGGCCGGCTGCCCCGACCCGCTCTACCTCAGGCCAGAGAGCGGAGAAATGAAAGCAGTTGTTGATGGCGAGTGCCGCCAGGCCGACTTTCTTCGCTTTCTCGACCAGCACCGGCAAGCCCTTTTCGAAGGCCAGCAGCGAAAAGCCATATCTCGCATCGACACGGACGATGCCGGGTGCGGTGTCCGTCAGCACCGGCTCGGCCTTGGGGTCGACCTTGCCGGCCTCCATCGTCTTCATCACCGAAAGCACGCGGTAAAGGCCGTGCGAATGGCACTCGTCTCGCTGGCCGGCGACGACGACATCGGTAATGGCGCGCGCATGCGCCTCGCTCAATCCCGCACCGATCAGGATGCGGTAGCTGAGGTCATCGGCCTCGGCCAGGGTGAGATGGACTGTGTCGTCGGCCAAGGAAATTCCTCCATTTGCAGCGCTGGGCTTAGCGATCAGAAAGTGGCCTTTCGGCAAAAAGGCTCTTCACGCCGCGGTCGCGATCGCTGATATATTAGATTGGATAGTACGAAATTTCCTCTGGCTGCAAGTCTTCGAGACGCATCAGCAAGAGGCGGACAATGTTTTTTCGGCAGGTAAAGGGGAGGCCTCCATGCGATCGTCCAAAGTCATCCACATTGTCGGTTGCCATGCGGAAGGCGAGGTCGGCGATGTCATTGTCGGCGGTGTCGCGCCGCCGCCGGGCGATACGATCTGGGAGCAGTCGCGTTTCATCGCCCGCGACGAGACTTTGCGCAACTTCGTCCTCAACGAGCCGCGCGGCGGTGTCTTCCGGCATGTGAACCTGCTGGTGCCGCCGAAGAGCCCGGGGGCCGATATGGGCTGGATCATCATGGAGCCGGCCGACACGCCGCCGATGTCCGGTTCGAACTCGATCTGCGTGGCCACCGTGCTGCTCGACACCGGCATCATCCCGATGAAGGAGCCGGAGACGCGGATGATCCTCGAGCCGCCGGGCGGGCTGATCGAAGTCGTTGCCACCTGCAGGAATGGCAAGGCAGAGCGGATCAGCGTCAAGAATGTGCCGTCTTTCGCCGACAAGCTGGATGCAACGATCGAAGTCGAGGGCATCGGCACCTTGACAGTGGATACGGCCTATGGCGGCGACAGCTTCGTGCTCGTCGATGCCAAGACACTGGGCTTTGCGCTGAAGCCGGATGAGGCGCGCGACATTGCCGAAACGGGTATCCGCATTACCAAGGCGGCGAATGAGCAACTGGGCTTCGTGCATCCGGAAAAAGAGTGGAAGCATATTTCCTTCTGCCAGGTGACCGCGCCGGTCACCGTCGAGAATGGTGTGATGACCGGCCTGAACGCCGTGGCGATCCGGCCCGGCAAGGTCGACAGGTCGCCGACCGGAACCGGCTGCTCGGCGCGCATGGCCGTGCTGCATGCCAAGGGCCGGATGAAGGTCGGCGACCGTTTTGTCGGTAAATCGGTGCTGGGAAGTGAATTCCATTGCATGATCGATTCGGATGCCGTGGTCGGCGGCAGGCCGGGCATCGTGCCGATCATTTCCGGCCGCGCCTGGGTGACAGGCACGACGCAATTGATGCTCGATCCGTCCGATCCGTTCCCCGGCGGCTACCGGCTGTCGGATACATGGCCGATGCCGAAGGAGTAGGATGATCGCCGCTTCCGTCTGAAGGGTGATCGGATCGATGAGATCTGCGCTATCGGCAATTTCATAAGCAAAACTTGCCAGCCCATTGCATCGATGGGCTTGAAGTGATTTACCAAACGGAGTCAATTTCTCCTGTCATCTCATTGGATTTGCAATGTTTGATCTCATCTGGCGCGGGGCCGTGATCGGTGTCGCGGCGACTGCACTCATGGACATCTGGGCGGTCATTCTGTGGAAAGCGTTCAATCAAGGCGCACCGAACTGGGCGCCGCCGGGACGCTGGTGCTGGCACCTGCAATACGGCAAGGTGTTCCACGACAGCATCGCCAAGGCCGCGCCCTATGAGCATGAACTGGCGCTCGGCTGGGTGTTCCACTATGTCGTCGGACTACTTTACGGCGTGATCTTCGCGCTGATTGTCGGCCACGCATGGTTCGTGGCGCCGACCTTTATTCCGGCCTGGATCTGGGGCATTGTCACGATCGCCGGCGGCTGGTTCCTGTTGCAGCCCGGCCTTGGCATCGGCTGGGCGGCGTCGAAGACGCCCAACCCGTGGAAGGTGCGGGTGCTCGGCCTGATCGCTCACACGGTGTTTGCGCTCGGGCTCTGGGGAGCCGCGGTTACCATCCGCTGACGTCGCTGTCGTCATCGTTATCGGCGGGACCCAGCAACTGGTCGTCGTTCGGATCCTGGTCCTGACCGAGGTCATCGCCGCGGCGCGGGCGCCGGATCGGGTCTCGCTCGGCCTGTTCGGCTGCCTGGGCGGGCTGAAGGGCTGCGACATCGGCAGACGGATTGTCGAGATTGGTGACGAGGACCGGCGTTTTCGCCGGCACACGGTCAAACAGGTCGACCACGTCCTGGTTGATCATCCGCACGCAKCCCGAGGAGACGTTCTTGCCGATCGTCCACCATTCGGGCGAACCATGCAGGCGATATTGCGTGTCCTCGTTGTGCGAGAAGATGTAGAGCGCGCGCGCACCGAGCGGATTGTCGAGACCGCCGGGCATGCCGCCGTTGTCGCCGGAATAGGGTTCGAGCTCGGGCTGGCGGGCGATCATTTCGTCCGGCGGCACCCAGCGCGGCCATTTGCGCTTGTACTGGATCACGCCGCGACCGGCCCAGAGGAAACCCTGCCTGCCGAGGCCGACGCCATAGCGCATCGCCTTGCCGTTGGCGTAGGTATAATAGAGGAAGTGGTTGCCGGTATCGACCACGAGCGTGCCCGGCGGCTGGCCGGTCGTGTTGTCGACCATCTGCCGATAAAAGCGCGGATTGATCTTCTGATAGGGAATGGCGGGAAGCGGGAATTCCTCGTCCGGCTTGGGACCGTAGAGGACGGCCGCTTCCGAGTTGTCGGCATAGGTTGCCGTTTCTTCGGTTTTCTTCGCGGCTGGCCGGTCCTGGTAGACGACTGTCTGGCCCTCTGTAGAGCAGCCTGCCAATGATGCGAGTGCGGTGCTGCCAGCACCCAGAAGGAAGACCCTTCGCTTCAAACTATACTCTGACAATTCAATATCCTGACGCATTGCGGCCGGGATGGGACGCACTTCCGCATAAGAATTCGGGAATGCCGTGCCGGGTTCCGCCTTCACGACGATTTTGTTGCGACTGAACTTAGTGCTTTTCGTGGCTAAAAGAAAGCAGACTGTCTATGTGTCGTTAAGGCAACAGAATCGTCGAGCCGGTGGACTGGCGAGACTCGATATGCCGGTGCGCATCGGCGGCTTGACCTAGCCGAAAGCGTGTCGGCTCCGCGATTTGCACGGTGCCCTGGMGCAATACTTGAAAAAACGAACGGACATGCTTGCCGAGCTTTTCCGGCGTGTCGGAATAGTGCCCGTAATTCGGTCGCGAAAAGGTGATCGATTTTGCAGCGAATTTATCGATGTCCCACTCGCCGATCGGCCCGGAGGCCTGGCCGAAACTGACGAGATGGCCGCGAATCGCCAGTGCCGCGATCGATCCGGCCAGCGTGTCGCGGCCGACCGCATCATAGACGATGTCGGCGCCTTGGCCGCGGGTGAGATCCATCACGGCGTCGCTGAAGTTCGTGTGGCTGTAATTGATGACATGATGGGCGCCGAGCGACCGCACCAGCCGCGCCTTGTCCTCGCTTGACGTGGTGGCAATGACGGTGGCGCCGAGATGCCGGGCCCATTGGACCAGCAATTGCCCGACGCCACCGGCCGCAGCGTGGATGAGGACGGTCATGCCCGGCTCGACCCGGCCGATCTCCTGCAACAGAAAACTGGCAGTAATTCCCTTCAACAAGCCTGCGGCTGCGGTCTCGTCGGAGATGTCGTTCGAGAGCCGGATCAGCAGATCGGCATTGATATTGCGCCGCTCGCTATAGGCGCCGACCGGCGGGCAGGCATAAGCGATCCTGTCGCCGACATCGAGATCGGCAACGTCGTGGCCGACCGCTTCGACCACGCCGGCTGCCTCCATGCCGGGCGTGCCCGGTGGGGTGAGCAGGGTAAAGAAGCCGGTGCGGCAATAGACGTCGATATAGTTGACGCCTATGGCGGTGTGGCGGATGCGGACTTCGTCTGGACGGAGCGGCGGCAGGGCGATGTCGCGCATTTGCAGCACGTCCGGTCCGCCATATTGGTCGACGACAATGGCGCGGGTCGTGTCGTTGCCGGCGATCGCATGAGAAGCGAATTGCGGGGTCGCGAGGGGCGAGGCCGGTGGTGCTGGCGTGGCGTTCTCAAGCGCTAGCGGCGTGGGCAGTGACCTTATTCCATCAGGCTCGTACCCCGCTGACCTCGGGGCATTGCTTGTCCAGCGCCGGCTCAGCATTTGCCGGATTGCGGCAAAGCCCGCCTGGTAGATCTCGCGCGTCACCAGCCGTACGAGTTCGTCACGGCGGCGAAGCGGTGGGTCGAAACTGCTCGCCCATTCCCAGAAGGTGGCGTTGCCGTCGGTCACCGGCTTGAGCCGGACTTCGGCGACATAATTCATCAGCGGAATGGGGGCTTCGAGCAGGCAGTAGCGGAAGCTGTGGTCCTTGTCCGACAGCGAGAGAAGTTGCTCGCGCAGCATTGAGCCGTCCCGGAGCCGGAAACTCCTGATGGCGCCGATGCGGGTCGAGGGTTCGTTGCCTTCGATATGGCTGGCGGCTACGGCAGGGTGCCAGCGGTCGTGGCCGTTGAAATCACGCAAGATGTCCCAGACCAAGTCGATGGGGGCGTCGATGATTGCGCTTTGGCGGATTTTGACCATGGTCAGGGCGTTCCGAGGGCGGGTGGCGCTGTTTCTGGCCGGTCGTTCCGTCGCGCACCCCCCTCTGCCCTGCCGGGCATCTCCCCCTCAAGGGGGGAGATTGGCAAGAGGCGCAGCCTCGCGCAACGCGATCGTTGCACACTGGGCGATGGAGCATTTGAGCCGAAGCGTTGCCCCATCCAATCTCCCCCCTTGAGGGGGAGATGCCCGGCAGGGCAGAGGGGGGTAAGCGGCGGCATCAAACGAAAATTGCCAACGTCCGCAGCGCCGCAAAGTGTGACCATGCGGCTCACCGAAACCGCTGCTTGAGATTATCGAACGCAGCCTGAAACACCTCTCGGCCGATCTGCTGGATCAACGCCTGTTCGCGTTCCTCGGCGCAGTCGAAATCCGCTGTCCATTCGGCGAAGGTGAGGTTGCCGTCCGTCACCGGCGTCAGCGACAGGGTGGAGATATAATTCTCCACGCCCATATCGCTTTCGAGAATCGAATAGGTGCAGGAGAGGTCGTAGTCCGACAGCGCCAGCAGACGCTCGCGGATGCGGCTGCCGGTCTTGAGGGTAAAATTCCTGATGCAGCCGACCTGGTCGGCCGGCAGGTTCTGCTCGATGCGACTGTCGGCGACGAAGGGCGTCCAGTCGGGTAGGCCGTTGAAGTTGCGGACGAGACGCCAGATGTCGGGCGCGGGCGCGTTGATGACGGAGGAGATGTAGACCTGGGTCATCAAAACTTACCGGTCACGATCGTCGTCGCGGTCGGACGAGGACTGTTGTTTGTCCCAGGGCTTGTCGCCCTTTCCAGGCGATTTCGATTTGGTGAGGCTGGCAATATCCTTGGCGTCGCGCAGCACATCGGTCATGCGACCGAGCGAGCCGCCTTCGATGCCGACATCCTTCATCAGGTTGTCGATCATCGGGGCCTGGACGCGGTAGCGCAGGGCGGAGTCGATCACCTCGTCGGTGACATTGCGCTGGCCGGTGCCGCCATTGCCGTTGAAGCCGTCGACATGCAGGATCTTGATGCCCTCGATCTTCTCCATTGGCTTGACGCTTTCGCGGATGATGCCTTCGAGCTTGTCGAGGATTCTGGCGCGCGTGCGGCTGGCGCGGGCGCCGTCCGACAGCATGTTCTCGGCCTCGTTGAGCTGGCGATTGCCTTCGGCATCGACCTCGTAGCGGGCGGCGGCGGCGAGTGCGGCGATCTTGTCGGCTTCCGCTCTGGCCTCAGCCTGGATTTTCAGCGCCTCGGCATGGCTTTTCGCCGCCTTCATCTCGGTTTCGGCCGCGGCGGTGAGGCGGATTGCCTCGCGCTCGGCTTCACGCTTGGCAGCGATGATCTCGGTGACTGAGCGGCGCTCGGCAATTTCGCGCTCGCGGGCGGTGAAGGCCTGCTCCTCCGCCTGGATAGCCTTGGCGCGGACGGCTTCCGCAGCGGCGATGGCCGACGAACGCTCCTGTGTCCGCTTGGCGAGTTCTACGGCCTTCTGTATCTCCGCCGCTTCGATGCGCAGGTCCTGCTCGACTGTCAGGTGCCTGAGATCGCGATCCTTGATCAGGCGGGCCTCGTCTATGCCGCGTTCGGAGGTGATGCGAGCGCGTTCGATCTCTTCGTGAGCGGCGATTTCGGCTTCCTCGAAGGCCTGTTGCTTGGCGATCTGCAATGCATCGAGATGCCGTTCGCGCTCCAGCCGCAGCTGGTCGAGCGCGCGGTTCTGGGCGATTTTGTCGGTTTCCGTTTCCTGGCTGGCGGCGATCTCGGCCTTTTCCTTGCTGACCTCGGCGGCGGTGACTTCCAGCGCCTTCCTGGCCAGCGCGATCTGCCGCTCCAGTTCGACCAGTTCCAGCGTCTTTTTCGCCTGGATCGAGGCCTCGCTCTGGGCGCGTTCGCGCTCGATGCGGGCCTTTTCGACGCGCAGGTCCTGCTCGACGGCGAGGTGCTGCAGATCGCGGTCCTTGATCAGCCGCGCCTCTTCCACTTCACGTTCGGAGGTGATGCGAGCACGCTCGACCTCTTCGTGAGCAACGATTTCGGCGGCTTCGAAAGCCTGCTGCTTGCCGATCTGCAGCGCGTCGAGCTGGCGTTCGCGACCAAGGCGAAGTTCGTCGAGCGCACGGGTCTGGGCGATCTTGTCAGATTCCGTTTCCTGACTGGCCGCAATCTCGGCCTTCTGCTTGACGACGTCGGCGGCGGTAACTTCCAGCGCCTTGTTGGCGAGGGCGATCTGACGCTCCAGCTCGACCAGCTCCAGCGTCTGGCGGGCTTGTATTTCCAGCTCGTTCTGCTCGCGTTGGCGCTCGATGCGCGCCTTTTCAAGCTCCAGTTCAAGGGCGATCTGCTCGCGCTCGGTCAGTTCGCGGGCTTGCAATTGCGCTTCATCGAGCGACCGCCGGCGGGCGATCTCTCGGCGTTGGGTGTCTTCCTCGGTGCGGATACGCTCTTCGGTGATGGAGCGCTCCTGGGAGAGGCGAGCCTTCTCGATTGCCTCGCGCGACGTCAGTTGCGCTTGCTCTGCCTCCTGGTCGCGCACGGCGCGCTCGCGAACAAGGTCGGCACGCTGGGCTGCCCTGCGGATTTCGACTTCGCGCTCTTGCTCCAGGCGGGCATATTCGGTTTCGCGGTCGATTTCGAGCACCTTGCGCTGGGTGTCGAGATTCTGGTTGCGGATGTCGACCAGCGTGCGCTGTTCGATCTCGTTGCGCATGCGACGACGAGTTTCGATGGATTCGGTGAGTTGCGTCAGACCTTCGGCGTCGAAGGCGTTCGACGGATCGAAATATTCGAGGCTGGTCTGGTCGAGATCGACAAGGGCTACGCTTTCGAGTTCAAGGCCGTTGGAGAGCAGGGCTTCGGAGGCCAGCGCCCTGACCTTCGACGCATAGTCGCCTCGCTTCTCGTGCATCTCTTCCAGCGTCATCTGCGCGGCAATCGTGCGCATGGCGCCGGCGAACTTGCCTTCCAGCAGTTCGCGGATGCCGTCGACCTGCATGGCGCGGCGGCCGAGCGTCTGGGCGGCGGAGGCGACAAGCTCCTTGCTGGCGCCGACGCGGACGAAGAATTCGGCGATAATATCGACGCGCATGCGGTTCTTGGTGATCAGCGCATTGCCGTCCTGCCGGCGCACCTCGATGCGCATGACATTCATGTTGACCGGCGTGATCTCGTGCAGCACCGGGATGACGAAGGCGCCGCCATTGATCACGACCTTTTCGCCGAGGAAGCCGGTGCGGACGAAGGCGACTTCCTTGGTCGAGCGCCGGTAGAGCCAGCGCAGGATATAGACCGCGATCACGATGATGACGGCGATAATGATGATCGCCAGTATGATATTGCCAAAAGTCTCAGCGGCCATATCCGTTCTCCCCCATATGCACGGTCAGCCGAAGGCGACCGACTTGAATTTTTTCGTTTGTTCGGTCAGCGCCCGTTCCGTCGGCAGGCGCTCCATCGAGGAGGCGCCATAGAAACCGTGGCAATTGCTGGTGTTCTTCAGGATGAACTCAGCGTCCTCCGGCTCCGATACCGGGCCGCCATGGACGAGGATGATGGCATCCTTGTTGACACTGAGTGCTGCTTCCGACCACTCGTCGGCGAGCGCCGGGCAATCCTGGAGTTTCAGCGCCGTCTCTGCGCCGATCGAACCGCCGGTGGTCAGGCCGAAATGGCAGACAATGATGTCGGCACCGGCCCCGGCCATGGCTCGGGCTTCATCGGCGTTGAAGACATAGGGCGTGGTCAGCATGTCCTTGCCCCGCGCCATGCGCACGAGATCGACTTCGAGGCCGTAGGACATGCCGGTCTCTTCGAGATTCTTGCGGAAGGTGCCGTCGATCAGGCCGACGGTCGGGAAAT